>CAZJYO010000268.1:0-3503 GCA_964550275.1 uncultured Chitinophagales bacterium | reverse complement strand
GGCGATGAAGACAGCACCAATGATGTGTCTCAAGTACGTTTCATCGTTGGCTATCACTATGGTTCGATCAAGCTCAATGAGGTGATGTATGCACCCTCATCAGGCGGGCCAGAATGGGTCGAGCTTGTGAGCGCCAGCGAGGATACACTGTTTCTTGAACAGTGGTCTTTGAGCAATCGGTCAACGTCGCGCTATGAAACGGGAGACACTGTTATTGCAGTTCCGCCGGGAGCCCATCTGGTGTTGACAAAAGACTCATCGCAATTGAAAGAACAGTTTCCCGCGGCGGCGAATGTCGTTCAGTGCCCATCGCTTCCGACATTTCTTTGGAACAATGGCGGCGATGCGGTTGTCTTGCGCGACAACCGGGGTCTCATCATGGATTCATTGTACTATTCCGCCACATGGGGAGGAACGTTGGGAAAAAGTTTGGAACGGATGGACATCGCCTGGCCCAATGATTCCGTCAACTGGTGTTCATCAGAGGACAGCCTGGGGGCTACACCGGGTCACACAAACTCGGTTATCAGACTCGACCATGATTTGCGGATTCTTCCCGTTCCCTCGATTACCGTTGCGCCGGGTGAACCGGCTTTGCTCGCTTTCACAACAATGAACACGGGAAAGCAGACGGCGTCATCCTACAATGCTGTTTTCTTTTATGACGCCAATAGAGATTCCTCGGCATCGGAAATGGAAGAAATGTTTCGCATTTACATTGGTTCATCATTGGCCCCCGGAGATACCGGGCAGGTGGATTATGCATGGGAACTTCCGCCCCCGGGACAGCACACTGTTATTGTCAGGATCGAATACCCTCCCGATCAACGGGTGTCGAATAATACGCGCCTCGTCACCGTTCGGACGGGATTTCCTGCGGAGACCATCATTGTTAATGAAATCATGTACGAACCTGTTTCCGGACAAGCCGAATACGTGGAGTTGTACAACCGCTCGGACAGGGATGTTGATCTTGCACGATGGAAACTCTCGGATCAACCGGGATCGTCGGGTTCGGTGAATACCGTAACGCTCAGCTCGGTGCGCAGGGTTATTCATCCGGGAGAGTTCTTCGTCATCGGAAGTGATACGTCGCTATTCCAATACTATCCTTATCTGCGGGAGATCGATCCGCGTCTGCTTCTTATTGCAAACAACGTGGATCTCGGGCTGAACAATGACGGTGATGCGGTGATTGTGAAAGATCTCACCGGCTCTTTGATTGACAGTGTTGTGTACTTGCCATCGTGGCACAATCCGGGTGTTCATGACGTTTCCGGGCGGTCACTCGAACGCATCAATCCGCTGTTGCCGGGGAATGAGAGACGCAATTGGAGCACGAACACACTCTCCGGTGGAGGAACTCCCGGAAAACCGAACAGCATATACACCTCCACTCCCGTTTCAACATCGGCAATCGAATTCTCGCCCAATCCTTTTTCGCCCGATGGTGACGGCCACGAGGATTTTACTGTGATTCATTACGCAGCACCGCTCCCGGTGTCGATGGTCCGGATGAGGATCTATGACACGCGCGGACGGATGGTCAGAACGCTCGCCAATAATGAACCCGGAGGTCCGCAGGGCAATATCGTCTGGGATGGAAGGGATGATCAGCGCGAACGCGTGCGCATCGGAATGTATATCGTGCTGTTTGAAGCGATTGACGGTAACGGGGGAATACTCGAAGTAACCAAGAGCGTTGTCGTGGTTGCCGCGAGACTTTGACAAGTCCGCATCATACCCACGTGCCTGCATATTTCCCGAACATCAGCATATCGACAAACTTCAACAGATCTTCCTCCGGCATCCGCTTGTCAAGGAAGAAGGTCATGCCCGCATGCATCTTGGCAACAGAGCAGGCATACTCGCGATAGGCGGAGAGGAAAATAAATTTGGATGATTTGTATCTGTCCATCCCGCGCACAACGTCATGAAGCCGGAGACCATCCAACCGCGGCATCTTGATATCGGAAATAATAAGGTCTATCTCCTCGGACTTGAGAACCTCTGCGGCCTCCAATCCGTCATTTGCCGTGTACAGCGCGTAGCCCCGTGCCTTCAAGGTGTCGTGAAGAATGGTGCGATAGCTGGAGTCGTCATCCACCAGCAGAATATCCATGCTTTGCATATTTCATTTCCCCCTTGGCACAAAGAGACAACGAATTCCTTGCCAGAACGGGCAAGAGGGTTTTCAGCCCAAAATGCAATAATTTTGAAGGGGAAAGGAAGGGACTACCGCGTGAAGTGGAAAAAGTTAGCCGTTTTCTTTACCGGATTGCACCAGTCGTTGTAGGTCATCTTGTCCAAGCCGGTAGAGATGCCACTCTTTCATATGGGTCGCTCCCACCCGCCGGTAGAAATCAATGGCGATCTGATTCCAGTCGAGTACGGTCCATTCCATTCTCCCGCATCCTCTTCGCTGTGCTTCTGCAACCATGCTCACAAAAAGCTTGTACCCAACGTGTTTGCCGCGGTAGGACGGGAGGACAAACAGGTCTTCGAGATACAATGTAGGCAAGGCGAGAAAACTCGAATATGTTTCAAGAATAATGGCATAACCGGCCGGCCGGGTGTCAACCTCGGCGAGAAAGATTTCGATGCGGGGTTTCTCTCCCGACATGTCACGAAGCAGCCGCTTCCTTGCGGCCGCGTCGGGTGGTTGAAGTTTTTCGTATTCGGCGAGGGCATCAATGAGCACAAAGATCGTGTCCGCGTCTGCTGGCCCTGCTTTGCGGATGGTTATGGAGGTTTTCGGTCTCACGGGAATATGATACGCAACAACAGACGGATCCTCAAGCCGGCCCGCGGCAAATGTTGTATTTCCATTTCGCTCTCAGTACATTTTTACGGAATCACATTCTCACCACAACGAACAATGTCATGCACGATGCAGACTGGCTTCGGGCGTTCATAGCGGAGAGACAAGCCGGAGTTCTTGCCGCGCATCATCGTGGCGCCTCCGGCCTGGAGACATGTCTCTCTCTTACGCGCGTCATGGATGAAGCGGTCGGAACTGCCGCGGCGTCTCTGAAACAGGATCTGGTACGCTTCGCTGACGCGCACATCGCCGTGCTCGCGCTTGGAGGATACGGCAGGGCGGAGCTCTGCCCGAAATCCGACGTCGATATCATGATCCTCTGTGATTCCTCGGCGGACAAGTCAGTTGCCGGTGAATACGCGACAACTCTTCTTCATATGCTGTGGGATGCGGGTCTTGAACTTGGCCACAGTGTGCGTTCCATGGAGGAAGCGGTTGCTCTTCACGGAGAGTCACTTGATGCGTGGGTGTCGATGCTGGAAAGCCGGCGAGTCTGCGGGAACAGCGAACTTTGCGGTTCCTTCTTTGCCGCTCTCCGGTCACGCACAGCGAATGACAGGTGGATGATCGGAGGAATTCTGGCCGATGCGGCTGCGCGCCATGAACGATACGGCAATTCGATAAAACTCCTTGAACCCTATCTCAAAAACAGCGCGGGCACACTGCGTGACGTTCATTCGGT
>CAZJYO010000267.1:0-3506 GCA_964550275.1 uncultured Chitinophagales bacterium | reverse complement strand
ATCGTGATACCAACCGCAACGGCGATACCGACCACGATAACACCGAGGATGATGAGCAGAAGTTGCTGCTGTCCCATAGTCGAGCTCCTTTATGGTTTTTTGTTATTTGATGATTTATTAGAGGGAGATTTCATTCTCCAAGTGCCTAAAGAACGGGCAAGGCACATGCCAGATGTTATCCATCCAAAGAATTGCGCTTCACAGCCATTTTCGCCGGAGACCTCATTACCGCGAGGTAATATTTGCTTTCGAAGAGTCAATCTTTCCTCCCGTTGGTCCGGTGATCAGTCGTTGGTAGTGCTGCTGACAACTTCTTCGACAGTGGTCAAACCCTTCTTCGCCAGTTCCAAACCGGAACGGCGCAACGATTGCATACCGTGGCGCATTGCCGCCGCCCGGATTGCTTCCGTATTGATTTTTTCAGCACTGTCTTCAATGAGTGATCGCAATTCAGGTGTAAAATAAAGAGACTCATGAATCGCCCTGCGACCTTTGAAGCCGTCCGTACAGTTCAAACAGCCGACTGGCCGGAAGAGCTTCGCGCTGGCGGCTTCTTCGGGAGTCATGCCCGCACGAATCAACACTTGTTGGTTCACCGACGGCACTTTCTCCTTGCACCGATCACAGAGTGTTCTCACCAATCGCTGGGCAACGACAATATTGAGCGCTTGTGCGATAAGGAATGGTTCCACTCCCATCTTAAAGAGACGCGACACCGCGCTGGCAGCATCGTTGGTGTGCAATGTGGAGAACGTAAGATGTCCGGTGTTTGCCAGCTTGATGGCAATATCCGCCGTGACTTTGTCGCGCACTTCACCCACCATAACAATATCAGGGTCATGGCGCAGGATAGCCCTCATTGCACTGTCGAAATCAAGTTTGTGGTTCAACTTCACCTGACGGGCGCCTTCGAGGATATATTCCACCGGATCTTCGACAGTGATGGTGTTCAGCGTCGCCTTCATGACCGATCGAAGCGCCGCCACAAGCGTTGTGCTCTTCCCGCTTCCTGTCGGACCCGTAAGAATGACTATACCATGAGGTTTTGAAATTGCTTCCTTGAACACCTGGAGTGAATAGGTGTCGAAGCCGATCGTCGCGAGACTCACAGACGCATCAGCATCGCGCAAAATACGGATGACAACGGATTCAAGTTTTCCGGAAAGCTCTTTCGAGACAATCGGGATGATGGAAATACGGAACCGGATTGCCTGATTATCGACTACTTTTTGCGCTGAACCGTCCTGTGCGGCAAGGCGCTCAAACCGGTCGAGACTGCTGCACCGTCCTTTGACAACGGCAACAACCGCCTCGGCCCTTGCATCATCAACGGTGTACCACAACCGCAGCCTTCCGTCAATACGGAATTGGATTTCGGTACGCCTCACTCCGCGCGGAATAACGTGGATATCGCTTGCACCAACACGCACCGCGTCCGTAAGAATATTCTCAATCATGGAAACGAGCTGGCCGCGGTTGATTTCGCGTTCGAGAACCGTGTCCAGTTCAGCGTCATCTTCCTCGGAGAAGATCTTTTCCTCTGTGCTTGCTCCCCCGACCGTCATTTGCTTGTCCATGGTTACTTGGCGCCATAACTCCGCCCAGTCTTTGTCGGACATGAAGCAAATCTCGAATTTCTTGAAAGGGAACATGCGTGCCACGTCGTACACTTCCCGGTTCGACGGGTTGGGGGTGACCACGAGAATCTTGTCGGGCTGACCTTCCGCGAGTTCGTACGGCAACACTTTGTGTTTCGTAGCGATTTCGTGAATACCCTCGGGAAGGTTTGCTAAAACCTTGTTCACCGCGGCAGGAAGAAGCCTTCGCGCGCTGCGTTCACCAAGGTCAATCACCCTGAAGGAATAGAACTTCGCCACCTCCCGGTTCAACTCATCACGGGAAATGCCATGTTCTTCTGCAAGAATTTCCACAAGCTTGCGTTTGTCCTTGACCGTCTGGTTCTGCTTCACGGAAGCGACTTCAAGAGCGACTTCTTCCGGCACAATCTTGCTGCGAACAAGATGTTCCAGGAAGGATGTCAGAACCGGTCGCGCGCGAGGCGCGTCATTCCCGGCGAAGTATTCTTGTGGTGCCATCTGCCGTTCGAGCGCATCGTCTTTGCTGAGAGCTTCATCCATCGGGGGCATAGTTCAATCCGTTCGTATTGTTGAGAATGACTTACGTGTTTGCGGGCTGTTGAATACGCAACCGTTCGATCAGCGCAATAATTTTTTCCACCGGCGTCGTCTTGCTGAAGAAATAATCAACCGAAGAATCCACCACAACTCCCCTCGTGTACTCATCATCATACCCGGAAACAAAGATGAACGGGACATGACTTGCATCCGTGAACTCGCGGACAAAACTATGAAAACGCATTCCATCCAGCGTGGGCATGAATACATCGGAGATGATGAGATCAACAGACTCTTGTTCGACAAACTCGCGGGCTTGCTTTCCATCCTCGGCAAGAAAGACGTCGTATCCTTGCTCCTTGAGGATGTCCCCCATGAGGTTGAGAAATCCTTGGTTGTCATCGACCATCAGAATCTTCATGGCTTTCCTGTCCTTTGTGTGACGAGAAACTCTGCCAGATTCCTGTCAAACCCCAAGCCAAAGCAAAAACGGTGATTTCGGTGTGTTATTAGCGAATCCGGAATGCGGATGGAGGTAAGAATTACAGCGGTAGTTGAAAATTACTTGTCTATGATGAGGTTTGGATAACACCAAGGAAGTTGAGAAAATAAGAAGTATGAGCCGCAGGTTCTGAAGGAGTTGGAATGGAGGGAAAAACGAAGTGGGCCCTGCAGGACTTGAACCTGCGACCAATAGATTATGAGTCTACTGCTCTAACCAACTGAGCTAAGGGCCCGTGATACTGGTAGAGAACGTACCGAAATCGTCCTGAAAACACAACCATCCTTGCTTTCTATGGGCAAAACGAGTACATTGAGTTGAGGGAATTCCAAGTAATTTCTCCCATCCCTTTCCCCTGTCGTCCTTTACATGGAGGTTCGCATGCCACGTGGCAAAAGCATTCTTCAGTATTGCAATCATTGCGGGCGGGAAGCGAAGATGGAAATCATCGGTTCGCAAGAGAACCAGCCGGACCGTACATGGTACCGTTGTACAAGGTGCCGGCATGCTTCGCTGATTGATCTTGCCGCTCTCCGCAAAGTACAGGAGGATGGAAAGCGAAAACTTGACCGTGACACCTGTACAGAGTATCATCCCGGAAACACCTACAACGTCGGGCAGGCAATACATCACACCGATTGGGATGATATGGGAAAGATCGTCTCCAAAGTAAGAACCTCGGACGGAACCCAGGCAATTGTTGTTTCTTTTGAAAAACTGGGCGAACGAAGACTTCTGGAGAACGTCAGCGTCGGTTCTGATCAGGATTAATATTCACAAGATATACTTATTGACCCAAGGGAGGTGACGTTAGATGGTCGGCATTGTTGTTTCAGAAAACGAACCCATCGACCGCGCTGCCGGTGACG
>CAZJYO010000266.1:0-3540 GCA_964550275.1 uncultured Chitinophagales bacterium | reverse complement strand
GGCCACCAGTCCTGCGAATCGGTCATTAGTGCAGTGAGATCTTTCTTTAACGCGGCAAGGTTGAGACTCTTGAATTCTTTCGCATAGTTGAAATCGTTGCCCATGGGGTCGGACTTGGTGGAATGCTGGTGGAGGATATCCAGCCGCAACTGGTTCGGCCACCAGTTCTGGTTTGTCGTGCCGCCGCCGGCGTGGACGGGGCACTAGCTCTCTTTATTCATGATGTGAACTCCTTTTCGTTGTACAGGAAAAAATGGACAGCGTGATTATAGTAAACAGTGTTTTCCAATTTATCAAGCAATCACTTGCTTGACGCGAAACAGGCACCGAATCGCGTCCACGCTGAAATTATTTGCATGGGCAGCAATCAGTATTGTATCGTGGAGTAAGTTGGTTAGGAAAGAACGGTTGACCGGAGCCGAAAGCCCGGGTTGAATTGCGATTGCTCACCGGGCTTGGCGATCTCGGTGCCCTCGCGGCTATCTTCTTTTTGGGGGCAGGTAGTACTTCCTTGTGTATTCCTCAACCATGCGGTCGGTATTGTATGCAGGAACAAGTGTGGCGATTGAATGTCGTATCACCTTTAACCACTTGTGTGGAATGGCATCTCTGCCGCGGTCATAGAACATGGGAACGATCTGTTTTTCCATCAGGTCACGTAACGAAGCCGCATCGGCATTATCTTGTTCTTCGTCATTGGCATAAGGCGCATCGTGGCCAACCTGCCAGCCGTTCTTTCCATCAAATCCTTCGCGCCACCACCCGTCCATTGTGCTCACGTTCAGTCCGCCGTGTACCAACGTCTTCATCCCGCTGGTACCGCATGCTTCCATCGGTCTGCGTGGTGTGTTCAGCCAGATATCGCAACCGGCGACCATGTGTTTGGCAACGTTTATGTCGTAGTTTTCGAGAAACACCACTCTTCCGAACAGGTCAACTCGTTTTGTCAGGTTGACGATCTGCTGGATGAATTGTTTCCCGGCGTCATCACGCGGATGCGCCTTTCCCGCGAAAACTATTTGTACGGGTCGTTCGTTGCTCGACAACATGCCGATCGCCCACTCGAGGTGACGAAAGAAGAGCGGTGCGCGTTTGTACGTGGCGAACCTGCGTGCAAAGCCTATTGTCAGGACGTCTGGCGATAGCACGTCGTCATACATGCCAATCCCATCGCCGCCATGGCGCAGGTGTTCTTCGCGCAATCTGCGCCGGGCAAACTCAATCAGCTCGCGACGCAGCCGCGTACGCAACGTCCAGAGATCTGCATCGGAGATCTTCTTGCTTGCGATCAACGATGCGCAGGTTTTCGGGTTCTCTAATTTGTCGGCCCATGTCGCGCCTGCTCGTGCGCTCCAGAACTCCATTGCCGTATCCTTGCACCATCCGGTTGTATGGATGCCGTTTGTAATTGCCCCAATGGGGATATCGTCCTCCGGAACGCCGGGATACAACCCGGTCCACATTTCACGGCTGACTTTGCCGTTCAATTCGCTGACACCGTTTGCCGCGCGGCTCATTTTGAGGGCCAGCACAGTAACAGCGAATGATTCATGTACGTCGGCGGGTTTCACACGTCCAAACTCCATGAGCTGGTCAATGGACAATCCGAGCGAAGTTGCAAGCGGGCCGAAGTTTGCCTCCATTAATCCGCGGTCGAACCGATCATGGCCGGCGGGCACAGGTGTGTGTGTTGTGAAGACGCATTGTTTCTTTACAATCGCTTGGCCTTCCGCGATTGTTTTCCCGGCCGCAAGCTGTTCACGCAGAAGTTCGAGTGTCAGGAAGGCGGAATGGCCTTCATTCATATGAAAGACGGACGGCGCAACGCCGATAGCGCGGAGGAATCGCACACCGCCGATGCCGAGCAACATCTCCTGCCCGATACGTGTGGTTTGGTCTCCACCGTACACATGTGCTGTGAGATAGCGGAAACGCTCTTCGTTCTGGGGAATAAACGTGTCCAGGAGATACAACGGCACACGTCCGACTTGCACGCACCAGGCACGAAACTTCACACTCACACTTCCGATTTCGACTGAACAGATAATCGGGTTTCCCTTCTTATCCTTTACGAGTGTGATCGGAAGTTTGGTGGGGTCGTACGTCGGGTACAATTCCTGTTGCCATCCATCACTTGAAATTTGTTGCTGGAAGTATCCCTGATTGTACAGCAGGCCGACCCCAACGAATGGCAGCCCGAGGTCACTGGCGGATTTTGTGTGATCGCCTGAGAGAATACCGAGGCCACCGGAGTAGACGCGCAGACTTTCATGAAGTCCGAACTCGGCGCTGAAATAGGCCACCGGTTTTTTCCTGAGCGGTGCTGCGTTCTTTGCGCCCCAGGTATTCTTTTGTCCAAGGTATGAGCGAAAGTTCTTGCATACATTGTCGACTTTTTTGTGGAACTCGGGATTCTGGAGCTTGCCCCTCAGCTCCGGACCCGATATCCACTGCATCACTTCCACCGGGTTGTGGTTGCTATGTTCCCAGAAAAAAGGTGAAAGCTCGTGGAAGATCTGCTGGGCATCGGGGTGCCAGGACCACCAGAGGTTGTATGCAAGCGCGTGCAGTTCAAGAATAAGTTTGTCGATATTTTTGTCCGGGATGCGTTTTACTGCCACGGGAATGAAGTCTCCTCGTTGTGTGTTGGTTGCTGTTCCACAGTTCTTCCAGAAATAGAAAACCCCGATATGTTCCATCGGGGTCTCGTGACCATTATGTCGGATGCGCGGTACTCTGCATACACACCATCATTGTTATTCTTCGACGAGCGCATCAACTTTCTTTTTGGATTGCCTGTTCCGCTCATTCGCATCCAGATACTTCTTGCGAAGTCGAATACTCTGCGGCGTCACCTCAACGTATTCGTCGTCGCCGATCCACTCAATTGCTTGTTCAAGCGTCATGATATGCGCAGGTTCCAACCGTACCGCATCATCCGAACCCGATGCGCGCATGTTGGTCAATTGCTTGGTCTTACACACGTTGACCGTCATATCCTGCTCACGCGAGTTTTCCCCGACGATCATTCCCGCGTACACCTTCGTCCCCGGGTCAATGAAGAAGACAGAGCGTTCCTGCAATTTCCACATCCCGTACGCAACCGCGTCGCCCTTCTCCATTGAGACCAACGCGCCCTTTGTCCGGTGCACCATTTCGCCTTTATGGGGCTCATACCCGTGAAAATTATGATGCAGGATACCGGTCCCCTTCGTTTGCGTCATGAATTCCGAACGAAAGCCGATCAACCCGCGTGCAGGGACAAAAAATTCTATGCGGGAGTTCCCTTGGTGGGTGAGCATATTCTTCATCTCGCCTTTACGGCGGCCAAGGTTTTCGATCACCACGCCAACAAATTCCTCCGGCACATCGATGATCACGTGTTCGATCGGCTCGGCGAGGACATCATCAATCCGTTTGTAGATTACTTCCGGCCGTGAAACCTGAAACTCAAATCCTTCACGCCGCATGGTTTCAATAAGGATGGCAAGATGCAACTCACCGCGTCCGCTGACTTTAAATACATCCGGCGAGTCAGTC
>CAZJYO010000265.1:0-3554 GCA_964550275.1 uncultured Chitinophagales bacterium | reverse complement strand
GACTGGCATGGATACCTTCCTGCTGGCGTTCATTCCTCTATTTGTAGCGATAGACGTCATCGGCGTCCTTCCGGTCTTTGTTTCTCTCACCGACGGTCTGGATATCCACCGGAGAAAAGTTCTCACCATTGAAGCAACGGTTACGGCGTTTATCGTTTCCCTGGTGTTCCTTGCCGCGGGAAAGCTTCTCTTTTCATTTCTTGGAATTACGGAAAGTGATTTCCGCGTCGGTGGCGGGATTGTCTTGCTGGTGTTTGCTGTGAGCGACCTGCTTTTTTCCAAGGATCGCAAGCGCGATCAGGAAACTTCTGCCGGAGTTGTTCCGATCGGCATTCCCCTGATCATGGGACCTGCCGCGCTCACCACGATGATCATCCTTGTCGATTCCTACGGTTATTTCTGGACGATTCTCTCCATCATGGTGAACATGGCAATTGTCTGGTTTGTGTTTGATCGCTCCGCGCAAATTAGCAAGGTGTTGGGACCGGCGGGTTCACGGGCTGTTGGAAAAGTAGTCTCGTTATTCCTCGCAGGCATTGCGGTAATGATGATCAGGAATGGCATTACAGAAATGATGAACAGGTAGTTCGATGGATCTTGGTTTGAAAGAAAGAGTTGCGGTGGTTGCTGCAGCGAGTCAGGGACTGGGCAAAGCAGCGGCATTAGGATTCGTTCGCGAGGGCGCTCACGTTGTTGTGTGCGGACGCGACAAGAAACGCATTGAGACGGCAGCGAAGGAGCTTCGTCAAAACTGTATCTCGAAAAAACAGACAGTTCTTCCGATCGTCGGAGATGTTTCCCGTGGAAAAGACATTAAGCATATCGTCAAGACGACGCTGACAAAATTCAAACGGCTGGATATTCTCGTGACGAACGCAGGCGGCCCGCCCTCCGGCGCGTTCAAAGATCTTGATGATGAAAAGTGGGAATCCGGTTTCGCGCTGAACCTCATGAGCGTCATCCGGTTTATGCGCGAGGTTCTTCCCGTGATGCAGAAACAGCAATGGGGGAGAATCATCAACATTACTTCGTTGACGGTGAAACAGCCGGTGAATGACCTGATTATTTCTTCGACCGTGCGACCCGGGATTATCGGCATTGCTAAGGTACTGGCGAACCTTCATGCGCCTGACGGCATAACGATTAATAATGTAGCCCCGGGATATATTATGACGGGGAGGCAGGAAGAGTTGGGGAAGATGCGCGCAGGAAAGCGCGGTCTCTCGTTTGAAGAATACGTCCGTGATGTTACAAAAGAAGTGCCCGCAGGCAGGTTCGGCAACCCCGAAGAACTTGCCAATGTGATTGTGTTTCTCGCCTCGGAACGCGCCAGCTACGTTACGGGAGCAACGGTCAGTGTTGACGGCGGGCTGGTAAAATCTCTTCTCTGATTCCCAATCCCGCCGCTTCTCTCTCTTCAGCTACACCACCCGACGATATGATTCTGCTTCGATGAGTGTCGGCTGTTCGTCCGCCGGAACCGCAACTCCAGCCAGATGCGGAAATGCTGCGAGTGTTTTTCCCGGTACGACAACAGATTTCTCAATGCTCAAAGCAGAAATGAGCTGAACCGCGTTTGCAATCGCCTTACCTTGTGTCGTGTTGTTGCAAATCAGCGTGACGTGTTTGCACTTTGAGGTGAGGATATCCAGTCTGCGTGTCAACTCTCTGATTTCTTTGCCGTTGTAAAGATAATCGTAACGGGCATCCAGTTCGTTCTTCATCCAGCCGTGTTCGTTGCGGCCATGAAGCCGGATGTACGCAGAATCGCCTGCGAAGCCCGTAACAAAAGGCATGAGCTGTTTGATGTGCGGTAGATCGGCATTCACCACGCCAAGTTTGTATTCGCCAAGAAAGTTCATTAAGCCCGGATGGTTCCATGATTCATGTCTGAACTCGACGTGCATGGGAAAACCTGCAAAGACTTCCGAGAGTCGCATGAGATGATACCGGTGGGAACCGGTGTTTGTAAACGCGTAAGGGAATTGGATCAACAGCGCGCCAAGACGATCAGCTTTCAAGAGTTCCTGCAAAACAGAACGGACGTTCTTCGTTATGGCCGGTTTGATTTCTTTTCTGTGAGTGAACGAGCTGTGGAGCTTGACGTTGAACTGAAAGCGTTTGTTTTCGGACACCGCACCAACCCACTCCCATGCATCGCTACCGGTGAGCGTTTCATCCCAGAATGTCGGACGCACCTCAACAGTATCAAAGAACCGCGCATAGTGGCGCAGCTTGTCGATGGAGTCAAGGTTCGCTTCGGGATAGAAGACCCTATCGAACGATTGATGTTCCCAGCCCCCGGTGCCTATCAACACTTTTGGTTTCTTCTCCATGTTGCCCTCCATCAAAAAAGTTCTTGACAGCGTCACTTCAATTCATTATCATTGCACGGGCAATATATGACATAATTGTCGCCCTGTCAAGTACCAAGCAGACAAATCTGTCTTTGAAGGAGTTTCTATGAAATCCACCATTGGCGAACGCGTGCGTGAAGCGCGTGAAAAGAAACAGCTCGATCAGGCAACGCTTTCTGAAAAAATAGGCGTTGTTACAAGGACGCTTCAGCGATGGGAAAAGGGAGAGCAGATTCCCGATGGGCTCTCGATTACGCGGATTGCAAAAGCAACCAATGCGCATCCCCACTGGCTCCTCACCGGCGAGGGCGAAATGTACAGTATGCCTTCGAGGCCTTCGAATGTTTTCACGCTTCCCGTGGATAACAGACGCAGTCGGCTTGTGGATCTTCCGTTGATTTCTTCTGTGCCGGCTGGAAAAGTGGCAACCATGTTTCATCCCGATTACACGGACGATGTTGTAACGGTTGACGATGTGAAGGACCCGCAGGCATTTGCGTTGAAAGTAAAGGGTAATAGCATGTCACCGAAGATCGAAGACGGCGACGTGGTGATTGTGAGTCCGGCAAAGGAAGTTCATAACGGCGATATTGCTGTGGTTCGCGTTGGCGGGGAGGATACATTAAAAAAAGTGAAGTTCGAGGGAAACTACGTACATCTGATTCCGTTCAACCCGGAGTTTGAACCGGTAACCGTGAAGAAGAAGGATGTAAACTTTGTGTGGAAAGTGGTGAAGATGATAAAAGAGTTATAAATGATGAGTGGAGAGTGTGAATGAAAGAAATCCTAGAAGCAGGAAGCCAGGCCTATGCAGTCGTTCGGTGGTGATTGGACAAAAATCAAAATTGAGATTTTGGTCGAGTATGCTAAGGCGTATCTCACTATAATGAACAAGTACAAGCGGTTAAAAACAATGTATTTTGATGGGTTCGCTGGTTCAGGTTTCATTGTTAAGGATAACAAAGTTGATATTGATATCACCATTGGGGCCGCAAGGAGGATTGTCGAAATTGATGTCCCTGCATCTTTTGATGAGTACTACTTTGTTGAAAAAGACCCGAAGAGTTTTAGGTCGCTTGAGAAGAACACAAAACTAACTTTTCGCGAAAAGAGGATCCATGTAGTTTGTGAGGATTGTAACAAGAAGATCGTTGATCTTGCCAACTTTCTCAGAAATCCCAAGCATGAAAGTTGCAG
>CAZJYO010000264.1:0-3609 GCA_964550275.1 uncultured Chitinophagales bacterium | reverse complement strand
AATCCTTGATAAGTCTCATCTGGTACTGGACGGCGCCGACGCGTACGGGAAGGGTCGCAACAAACACCCTGCGCGGATCCGGGAGGTAGTCCAAATTGCTCCATTCAAGGAATGTCGCGTAGCCCTTTGATTCCCCGTCGGACGTGAGATAATTCGGAATCAGACGTTTCAACACAAACCCGTTTGAGAGTTGTGTCGTGAGGACAGGGTCAACGAGGATCTTGTTGGTAACTTTCTCCACATATTCCCGCGCCGTCATTGTAGAGGCATGTTGGGCGTACCCTGGAATCCTCCCGCCGAGAATAATGCGCATAAGGTTCATGCGTCGCGCAAGATCTTTCCGGGCATCGTAAAGACGCCGGGTGAGCCTCTGGCCACGGTACTCGGGATCCACCATGATTTCGATGCCGTACAATGTATTTCCGTTAGGATCATGGTTTCGGATCATGCCCTTGTCGCTGATCTCGGCCCAGCCGTGGTGCTCTCCGTACAGCTTGAAGTCAAGAATAAGACTGCTTGAAGAGGCGACAATGTTTCCGTTAATCTCGACGCATATTTGACCATCGGGGAAGGTGGTAAGTTGACTTTTGAACTGGGTTTTGGTCCACGGTTTCATGCCGGGGAAACACTTGAGTTGCAGGGCTGTGAGCGCGTTGAAATCCTCGAGTTTGAGGGTGCGTACCACCAGATTCTTTTCAAACGTCTTCAGGTCGATCTGCTCCATGATGTTGCCCTCCCTTCGGTGTGACAAGAGATTGATGTTTGGCTTTTCGCTAAGCCCTGCGTGAAAAAGTCGGGTTGGTGGCTTTTATTTTAACAATCTTGAATGTGTGAAGTTCCTTGCCGCGCGCGTAATCTTCACCCTGAGGGAAACAAACTCACGACGTACTCTCTCGCTTCAGTGCCAGTTTCCCTCCGACGTATGCGAACGGAATATACGCGCCAACCAAATCCAGCAATGTGTACCAAAGCGGCGAGGGAAGCATGATGACGTTGATGATCCCTCCCAATAAGAAGGTGCATCCGATCACAAGCGCAAAGCTCATTTTGCAGTTCGCGGCGACGAGTGCCGCGGTGAGCGCACCCGTGAAGGTTCCGAGCGCATGAGCAAGAAACGGCATGATGAAGTGTCTCGGCTCAAATAGATGCATGGATGCTTTCAATCCTTCGATTGTTGTAACGTCAGCGCCGGGCGGAGGCGCAATGATGGAGCCGCTCATCATGATGAGTATTCCGTTCACGACGCTTCCAATGATCAAGCCGGAGACTGCCGCAAGAACATTTCTGACGATGGGATTCATAATGGTCCAAATGTTTGAGGAATCATCTATTCGCGATGCAGAGTAACTCTGGAATAGACTGTAAGTTCTTTTCCCGGTTCAGCGAGCTCAAATGTCTCCTGAATCTGGTTGTCGTCTACGATTTCGAATGTTTCCCGGGCACGCCAGCCGGCTGGAATGTTTTCAATCGCCTCTGAAACAAAGACCATTGTTCCCCCATCCGGGGAAATGCTCTCGAGTTTGTATTGGTTGACGAATCCTTCGATATGGAATTGTCTGAGAATAAAAAACCGTCGTGCTTTGTCGTAGCTGATGTATCCGACATCCTCGTGAACTTCGCCCTTGGGATTCTTTTCGGTGGGTGCGTAGGTTGATTTGTTCCTGACTTCAATGAAGCGCTTGTTCAAAATGAACTGATATGTTCGCTCGTATTCTCCCCGGCCGGGTTCTCCACCGCCTTTTCCTTTCCAACTGCCAAGGAAGACTCTCATCGGCTGCCAGATGCTGTCTTGCCTCGATATTTGAGCAGAAACAGGAATGGCAAGGATTGCAGTAAAAATGGTTGCAAGAAGAAGAGATCTCATTTAATCAACACCAGTTTTTGTGTCTTCCGAAAATTTCCCGCATGCAATTGACAAAAATACAAACCGCTCGCCGCGCCCGACGCGTTCCATACCCGCGTATGCGTCCCCGCAGGAAGGTTTTCCGCGACCAAGGTTGATATTTCTCGCCCGAGAGAATCCGTTATTCGCAAGGTGACAAATGATCTTGATGGAAGGTGAAAAGAAAAAGTCGTCGTGGGGTTAAACGGGTTCGGGTAGTTCTGCGATAATCTGAATCCTTCCGGATTCTTGTCCTCTCGAACGTCTACTGTCGGTGAGTGAATAGTAGAGCGGTCGATCAGGACGGTGTCTTTGTTAAAGAACGCGAAGGTGATACTATCGGTGCTTGCCTCGACGAGCATTGCGCCGTAATCGGCGTTGTACCGAGCCTGACTTCCGGCAATCGGAGTTCCGAATGGATAGAGACTTCTTCCTCCAAGTCCATTAACAAAATACACGATGCTGTCCGCGAAGATGCGCTCAAAGTTGTGTTCGTGGCCGGCGAGAACTGCGGTGGCGCCCCATGCCGCAAACGGCCAGCGCAATGTCGCGTTAGACCCGTGCGTTGAACCGGAGGAGTAGGGGGCGTGATGAAGATACACGATCTTCCACCGGGCAGAGGAGGAAGTGAGTCGGGCTTGCAACCAATTTGCCTGAAGAGATGCACTTGTGTTGCCGTCGGGTTCATGAGGGTCGCTGTCCACGGCAAACAAATGGACAGGCCCGGCAGTGAAGTCGTAGTATCGCTCGTTCCCCGGAAGTGTGAAGTAATTCAGATAGGGAACCGCGCCGGGCGTGTTCCAATCGTGATTGCCCAACGATGGAAAAAAGCGATTGACCGTGTCGCCTTTGCCGAACAACCCTGTGTAGGGAGAAATGAACTCGTGGTAATACTGTCCAATGTTTGTATCAATGGTTGTTGCTTCACCATTGGGGTAGTTGTTATCCCCTGTTGTGATAATGAGATCAGGAGCCCAGCTCTTCACAAGATTGGCAACAGCAAGTTCATTGGGACCGGCTTCCCCATAATCCCCAATAACGGCGAGGCGGGTAACCTGTAATCCAAGCACTTCTTGTGCAAAGACGAAATACATGATGAGAATAAGACAGCGTGTCATCGCAGGTAAAGGACCTTGATTGTGGACTGATATGTTCCCGAGGAGGTGAAGGCAATCATTTCGCAAAAATAAACACCGCTTGCCGATTGCTCGGGAGCCCAAAATGCATCGTAACTGCCTTGCGCCTGTTCGCTCGCGACAAGTGTGGCCACTTCCTGGCCAAGAACGTCGTGAATCGTAATCCGCACTCTGGCATTTGAGGGCAAGTCGTATCGAAGCACAGTTTGGCCGTTGAACGGGTTGGGATAATTCTGACGTAACGAGAACCGACTTGGCTGAATCCCGGACTCTTCGACATCAGTAATGACGCCGCCATTGGACGTGTGAAAAACCTTGCCCGTCTGCCCGACTGTCCAGCCCTTGAGATCATCGGCAAAATCCACGTCGTAGAGATCGCCGGCGAATGCGACACTTTGCGAATCCCATTGGGCGCCGCCGTTGGTTGTTCGCAAAATGATGGCAGAACCAACCGCAGTACCAATATCAGATTGAGTGAACTCTACGGCGAAGAGATTGCGTGTTGTGCCGCTCGTTTGCAATGTCCAGATCGCACCGCCGTTTGTGGTTTTGAGAATCGTCCCGTTATAGCCAACGGCGTAGCCGGTATCG
>CAZJYO010000263.1:0-3694 GCA_964550275.1 uncultured Chitinophagales bacterium | reverse complement strand
TTGCATTTCAAAACCCTCTTCTGTAACTTACTTCACGCTTTCGCTACACCTTCCGTTCCCACACAAGAATCCATTCCAGAGGAGCAACCCGTTGCACAGGGAAATTCATTCGTGGCACAGTCCGAGCTTGAACAAGCAGATGGAAATAGCGGTGTATGGCCATTACGGCTTTGCCCTGCTGATGTTTCCCACCGCCGCCGCAGATTATCTTGAGTATGAACGCTTTCACCTCATCGAATCCATCAGACCCTTTATCGACAGCGGAAAAATCAAAGCGTTTTCCATCAACAG
This sequence comes from uncultured Chitinophagales bacterium, assembly GCA_964550275.1. Lineage (GTDB taxonomy): Bacteria > Bacteroidota > Ignavibacteria > UBA10030 > UBA6906 > CAZJYO01. The sequence continues at coordinate 3,403 of CAZJYO010000263.1, read as the reverse complement.
CATCAACAGCGAAAGCTGGCTGAATGAACATGTGCCCCCGCCATACCGCGCCTTGCGTCACCAGCAGTACAACCAATACATCACGGAGGAGGTTGTTCCCTTTATTCGTACCAAGACAAGCGACGAAACGGGGATCATAACAACCGGGGCGAGTCTTGGCGCTCTGCATGCGGCAAACACGCTTTTCCGCAGACCCGATCTCTTTGACGGCACGATCGCGATGAGCGGGTCCTACGATATCAAGGCATATGCCGACGGTTACTACGATGACAATTGCTATTTCAACAGCCCGGCGGATTATCTTCCGAACCTGACGGACGAATCGGTGTTAAGCCATCTTCGTTCAAAACAGCACATCTATATTCTCTCCGGTCAGGGCTCATACGAAGCGCCTGAACGATCCATTCAGCTTGGCAACATTCTTGCCGCCAAGGGAATTCCTTATCACGTTGACCTGTGGGGTCACGATATCCCGCACGATTGGCCCACATGGCGCGCAATGTTGCCGCATGTGCTGGCAACACGATTCTGATTCTTCCTCTCGTCATGTCAACGACGCGCGACCTTCAGCGTTTGCAGGACCAAATCACCCATTGCCGACAATGCAAGCGCTTGGTAAGGTGGCGTGAAAAAGTCGCGTTGGAAAAAGTGAAGCGCTTCTCTGATGAAGAATATTGGGGAAAGCCCGTTCCGGGGTTCGGCGATCCACATGCCCGGCTTCTTCTTGTCGGACTCGCGCCTGCCGCGCATGGCGCCAATAGGACGGGAAGAGTTTTCACGGGCGACAACAGCGGACTCTGGCTCTATCGGGCGTTGTTCCGTGCAGGGTTTGCAAACCAGGCCGAGTCAGTTCATCGTCGTGACGGGATGAAGCTTACGGATTGCTACGTTACCGCGACGTTGCGGTGCGCGCCTCCCGCGAATAAACCAACGCCCGCTGAAATTGCAAAGTGCCAGCCGTTTCTCCTTTCTGAGATTCAATTCCTGAAAAAGATCCGCGTTGTTGTGGGACTTGGCAAAATCGGATTTGAAAACGCGCTGAAGGCATTTCGTGACCGCGGCATGGTTGATTTCAAACGTCTTCCTTCCTTTTCCCATGGCGTTGTTCATCAATTTGGGAAATACGTCTTCATCGGCTCATTTCACCCCAGCCAGCAAAATACCTTTACCGGCCGTCTCACCGAACCGATGTTCGATAGCGTGTTCCGCACAGCATCAGGTTTGTTGAAGTCATGAGAACCGCGCTCATTGTCATTTCATTGTTCGTTCTAACCGGCACCTTGCGCGCCGAGACTCCGGAAGCAGCGGCCAAGAATGTTCTTGAACAGCAGGCCGAAGCATGGAATCGCGGTGATATTTCCGGTTACATGGAGGGCTACTGGAAATCGGACAGCCTCGTCTTCACAAGTGGCGGAACAGTGAATCGCGGCTGGAAGGCAACATACGAGAAGTATGCCGCCAAGTATGATACTCCCGAGAAGATGGGGACGCTGGTCTTCAGCGACATTGAAGTAACGCTTGTCTCGGAGAACTCCGCGTGGGTTCTCGGAACGTGGGAACTTCTTCGTGCGTCCGATCGTCCGCACGGCATTTTTACGCTGGTCATGAAAAAATTTTCTGACGGCTGGAAGATCATTCATGATCATACTTCGTTGAAGTCCGAATAGTGGGAAAACTCGCCCTCATACTTTCCGGCGGCGGTGCCCGTGGCGCATTCCAGGCAGGCGCGCTCGTCGAACTCCTTTCCTATTTTGAGCGGACCGGCAAACGCATCAATATTCTTTCCGGGACGTCTGTCGGCGCGTTGAACGGCATGAGTATTGCACAAGCGCAATCACTTGCGGATGCACGCACAGAGATTGATTTCCAATGGAAGAAACTCACCAACGACGATATCTACAAGGTGCGCGGGTGGGAAATCTTTGGGCTGATGCTCAAGTTCGCAACGCACCGCATGGATGTGTGGCCTTCCATTCCCGGCGTCGATTCGCTTTTCGACAATACCCCCCTGTACGAAAAATACGTCAAAGGGTATCTCCAGCTGGACAAGATTCGTGAGAAAAAAACCGTCGACCAGTTTTATGTCTCGCTGAGTTCCCTCAACACGGGGGCCGCGTACATGAAGTCCATTAGCGATGAGCCCGACGAAACAAAGGCGATGGAATATATCATGGCGTCAACGATTACCACGGTTGCGTATCCGCCCGTAAGAGCGGTCGTTGATGATCCCGAGATTCCGGCTCACCTGAGACAACATCCCCAGCTGTATGCCGATGGAGGGATTTCCAACAAGACGCCGTTACAAACGGTTCTGCGGTTTGGGGGCGTCAACGAGTTGTATGTGGTCAATACGTACCCCACCTATCCCAACAAAACCGAACACAGCATCAAGGCAAAATTCCCGAACGTGTTCTCCATGCTTATGAGAACTGCCCTTGAACTTCTCCCGAACCTGTACTTCCTGCGCGACATGCAAACGGTGGAGGATGTCAACAACGATTTGGAAGCGTGGGATCGCGTCAGCAAGAAGCTTCTTGAGGCCGCTCCCGATGAGGCGACGCGCCAGAAACTCAAGGCGGTGCTGAAGGAAGAGGAAGAGAGGTTTTCATTTAGTGAAGGGGGTAAACATATTGTTCGCCCGGTGATCATTTGTCCGGATGAAGAGTTGCCCGTCCAGGACACGGAGTTTGTTCAGCCGAAACTTGGCGAGACGTTTGAGATGGGAAGAGAGAAAGCGAGGCAGATTTTAGGAGCGTAGGGGACTATTTCTGGAGCCGGATGCGGAATGTTGTTCCCTCGCCAGGGGCACTGTGCTTGATGAACAGTTTTCCCCGATGGTATTCTTCGATAATCCTCTTTGAAAGACTGAGCCCGAGCCCCCACCCGCGTTTTTTTGTGCTGTATCCGGGCCGGAAAATATCCTTGTGATATTTCTTGTCAATGCCTTTTCCCGTGTCGGCGACATCCACCAACGTGTCGTTGCCGGAATGGAGGATTGTAAAAGTGATTTTCCCCGCCGGCCCTTCCATTGCATCGAGGGCGTTCTTCATCAAATTTTCGATCACCCATTCAAACAGCTCACGATTGATCTTCGCGCGAAACTCGCCGGGTGTTGCAATCACTAACTCGATACTCTTTCCTGATTTCGGGATCCGCTTCGCGATATAATTGATGACGCCCTGAATCACTTCGTTGAGACTCTCTTCCCTCAAATCCGGCTTCGAACCGATTTTGGAAAACCTTGCTGCGACTTTGTTGAGCCGTTCGATATCGTTTCCCATTTCATCGACCGTCTCGCGTAACTGCGGATTGCCTGTTGAATGTTCCCTCGCAAGTTCCAGCCATCCCATCATGCTCGAAAGCGGCGTGCCGAGTTGATGCGCCGTTTCTTTCGCCATCCCGA
>CAZJYO010000262.1:0-3728 GCA_964550275.1 uncultured Chitinophagales bacterium | reverse complement strand
TCCAGTGACTCCTTCACGAGCGGTCGCTGGTATAGGAGAAGAAGCGCAGCGTACACACACACGCCGATTGCCGTTAAAAGGATCAATGAAGGCAAATTGAAGCTTCCGCCGAGAAGAACCTGAAGAAGGAACTTTGCCCCCAAAACCGCCGAAGCCATTACCCCTGAAGCCGCAACTGCGGGTGCTATGGCTTTGAGCATTGCCGATGACGTTTCACCGAGGAGTGTCCTTACCTGGTAGACATTGTAGACAAACCCAATGGCCTGAGCCAGGAGAAACGAGAACGCGATCCCTTCAATCCCCCATGATTGGAACAGGAACATTCCGGCAACGGCAATCCCTGTGACCAAACTTCCCGCGCGCAAATCAAAATTGGGATGACCCATGGAAAGAAAAAGAGGCGAGGTTGTCGATGACACTGCCCGTATCATGCACATCATCGAGAGAATCTGAAGACTGACAACCATCGGCAGCCATTTTTCGCCCAACAAGATACCGATGAATTCCGGCGCAAGAACGATCATCCCGGTTGAAATCGGGAGAATCGCAAGAGCAACAAGCCGGATGCTTCTGGTGTAGGCGCTGGAAAGGCGTTGCCGATCCTCCTGAATTTTCGCGTACGAAGGAAACAGGACTCCGCCGAGAACCCGGTTAATTCCTTCAACGGTATTTGTGGAAAAATCGTGCGCCTTGCTGTAATAGCCGAGTGCCAGCACGCCCAAGGTTTTCCCGACGAAGAGGTTGTCCATGACGGAATTGAGAAACGAAATGAAGCCACTGCCGGTGCTTTGAATGCCGAACCGCAGTAACGAGCGCAAGACATTACCGTCGACGGGTTTCGGTTTCATCCAGCTCACGTCACCTGCAATGACAAACAACAGAATCATTCGCGAGCATGATCGCGCAATCGCCGCATAGGCAAGACTCCACACCCCAAAGCCCTGCATCGCGAGCGCAAGCGATATTCCGAGGTACAACAGTTCGGGAAAGAACATGGAGCTGCTAATGCGCGCGAACATGAGCTCCTTCTGCAGAAGAGCTTCCGGAACGAGAGAGATGGATTGAAACAGGATAATGATCGACATGGCGCTCAGAATCGGAGCCGAGCGGTCACTTCCCAGCAACCCGGCAAATGCATTCGCATTCGTAAATACAACGAGGCTGAAAAAGAGACCTGCGGAGAACGTGATCAGCATCGCGTGATAAGCGGCAGTCCTTACGTCAATCCTCGTCTGCACCAACGCTTGCCGCATGCCAAGGCCCGAGAAAAGATTGCTGGTCGATAAGAGCACGAGCGCCATGGCCACGATTCCAAAATCCGTCGGTTCCAGAATGCGCGCAAGAAAAACCGTGGAAATCATGCTGATCCCGCGCAAACTAAGCGTCGTGATACCCACGAGCATGCTGTTGCGGACTGTTTTTACTTTCAGCGACATTTCATCACCGGTATCAGTAGCACTCGACGCATTCCTTCTGATGCGGAGTCAAGGTAGACATTCACGAATCCAATCTCAATGGGAGAACAACAGAGGGGACGAAACAAACCGGAACGAAGGAGGGAAAAACCAAAAGATGAATTGAGCCCCTTAGGCAACCTTCTTGATAACTTTTGCTGGGACGCCCGCAACGATGGTGTTTGCGGGAACATCCTTGGTAACAACACTGCCTGCGCCGACAATGGCATTCTCGCCAATCGTTACACCACACATAATTGTGGAACTGGTGCCGATGGATGCCCTGCGCTTGACAATGGTCGTCACAACCTTCCAATCGGCCTCCGTCTGCATGGAGCCGTCGACATTCGTTGAACGCGGGTGTTTATCATTAATGAAAGAAACATTGTGCCCGACAAAGACTTCGTCTTCAATCGTCACGCCTTCACAGATAAACGTATGCGTGGAAATCTTGCAGTTCTTTCCAATCTTGACGCCCTTTTGAATCTCCACAAACGCTCCGACTTTTGTCCCGTCATCAATCTCGCAACCATACAAGTTGACGAAATCAAAGATACGAACGTCTTTACCGAGCTTTACGTTGGGCGCAATTTTCTGAAGGCTCATGGATAAATGTCTTATGCAAGTTTGTTGGAAAGATTGCCGTCGTAGACCTGCCACGGCGTAAGTTCCACACGTCGACCGCCCGAGCGCATCGAAATTTCTGCCGCTTCAAGAATCCTCACCACATTCAACCCCGACTGTCCGTCAGCGATGGGCTGTTTGCCCGTCTGAATACACTCGACAAATTCCGCCGTCAGACGGTTCAGCGCTTCGGTGCCGTCAATATGCGGTGCATACATGTCGCCGGTCCGGTACTGCACGAGTGTCTTGTACACTGACTCTTCTTCCTTGATGTCAACCCCGCGATCGTAGACGCGCACTTTTTCGCTCGGCTCCATGTCATCATACACCACCATGAGTTTTGTACCGCCGAGGAGAATCTTTCGTACTTTCACCGGAGAAATCCAGTTGACATGGAAATGGGCAATCAGCTTCCCCGCAAAGTGGACAGCGAGATACGCGATATCTTCAAACCCGTTGAAGTGCCGCACGCCTACTGCTGATACGGAAATCGGTTTGCTGTCAATCAGGTAGTCCATAATGGAAATATCATGCGGAGCAAGATCCCAGATGACGCTCGCATCGCGCTGGAAAAGACCGAGGTTTACCCGGACGGAATCAAAGTACAGAACATCTCCGATGTCACCCTTGGTAATCAGTTCCTTCATTTTGCGCACAGCGCCGGTGTACACAAACGTATGGTCCACCATCAAGGTCAGACCCTTTTCGTACGCAACCTGAATGAGTTCCTGGGCCTCAACACTGCGCGCAGTCATCGGCTTTTCAATCAAGACATGCTTGCCCGCCTTCAGCGCCTTCAACGCAAGCGTATAGTGCGTTGACACCGGCGTCACAATCGCAACAGCGGTGACGTCCTCCCGCTGAAGCAGTTCATCAAAGCTCGTTGTCACCTCAACGGACGGGAACAACCGTTTGATGTTCTCCAATCGCCTGACAACCATGTCACAACAGACAACGCCGGTGACACCCTGCGCGGCAAGAAAGTTTCTGACGAGGTTGGGTCCCCAATATCCCAAACCGACAACACCAATTTTCATAAGCAATTCCTCATAAGTGCTCTACCCCCCGCCTTTCCCGAACAGCATCACGGGAATGGTTTTGAGAATCAAGCGCATGTCCATATGGAGTGACGCGTTTTGAATGTAATACAAATCCAGAATTACCATATCACGAAACCCGACCTCACTACGCCCGCTTACCTGCCACACCCCGGTACATCCGGGCGCAATGCTAAGACGCTTCTTGTGCCACTCTTCGTAGTTCTCCCATTCGTAGGGAAGACAAGGACGCGGACCCACCAGACTCATATCTCCCTTCAACACATTCAGCAACTGCGGAAGTTCATCCAAACTTGTTCTGCGCAGCCACTTCCCAATACCTGTTACGTGCGCCTTGTTGACAATTTTTGTTGTCCCTTTCTCCGCGAGCTCCACCGCATGCCCCTGACGAATCATCTCGGCAATGAGCTTTTTCCGGTTTTCATCAGCATCACTGCCCATGCGCATCGACCGGAATTTATAAAACGTAAACGGCAATCCATTTTTGCCAATCCGTGTCTGCCTGTACAATACCGGACCTTCCGATGTCATCTTGATCACCAGGGCGATGAGGAGAAAGAAGGGGAACAACACAATCAGCGCCAAGGAAGCA
>CAZJYO010000261.1:988-3838 GCA_964550275.1 uncultured Chitinophagales bacterium | reverse complement strand
GCAAATACCATTGTTCGTGCTGAGCCACCATCTGCCGCGTCCATCCGGAAGAATCCCGACGATCATATTGTTGGGCAGTCCGTCCCGCATCGTGAACTCGGTTATCCGGCCGCGTGACGGGTCAAGGTGTTTCAGGCCTCCGCTATACGTGCCGATCCACAGTGTTGCCGAGGAATCACAATAGAGACTTGCAACGGATCTGTTCGTGAGAGGCGGAGCAGACGAGTTGGTGTAGTGTTGGAACGTATTCGTTTTGAGATCAAGCCGGCTCAACCAACCGCCGACGGTTCCAATCCACAGTGCACTGTCGCCAACATCAGGAGCGATCGCCCAAATGGAATTGGACAAAAGCTGGTTTCCTTCAACAGCGTTGTTGAAAGAACGCATCTCCAACGTCTTCGGATCGACGACATTGAGTCCGGCATCCGTGCCGATCCAGAGCTTTCCCCTGCTGTCTTCACTGATACAGTTGATTGCATTGGACGAAGGCGATGTATTCCCATTCCCCTGCTTCACCCGAATGGCAGAATGCGATCCAACCACCCAGCGATACACACCATTGCCGTATGTTCCGATCCAAAGAACCCCCGGCTGAGAACGCGATTCGTATAATGCAGTCACGCCGAACCCGATCGCCAGCACGTTGCTCGCACGAGTTTCCTCAAACGCGTCACTCTGATTGGCCGGATCAAACGAATACAACCGTCCGGTTTGCGTTCCCACCCATATCCGCCCTTGCGAATCTTCCAACAGAGACGTAACGCCCCTTCCCACAACCTGACCATTTCCGTGCAGCGCCGGAGGCGGTACAAAGGCGTGAAATGCCTGCCTGCGCCTCACCATCATGCTTAGACCGGCCTGCGTCCCAAACCACATATTTCCGGAATGATCTTCAAGAATTGCTGACACCGTGTTGCCGGAGAGTGAGCGAAATACCTGGTCATCATGCCTGTAATTGCCAACCACACGCATGCCTTCATTCGCAACGGACATCTCAATGACGCCATCGTTTTGTGTGCCTACCCATAATGAGCCGCGTTGATCACGAAACATCGAGAGAGAGCCCGTCAAGCGGCTCTCACCCGGCGGCGCAACCTTCTTTACCTCAAAACTGTCGCGAACGATTTGCAATTGGAAGAGTCCGGAATTCGCCGTGGAGACATGAATAATTCTTTTGCCGTGAATTGCAGAGTCCGGAACAATGGACGTAACGACACCCCGCGAAAGCAAAATTTCATCCGGCGTCACCCCTGAAAATCCATAGACCTTTCTTGTCACCGGATCGCAGACCAGCAATCCTCCGGAAAGCAACCCAAACCATATCTTGCCTGTCCACGGATCTGCGGTTATACAGCGGACCCTTGCAATCAGAGGTCTTCCGTCCGCATTGGTGATTGGCACAAACATAGTGTTATGAGGAAACAAAGAGAAAACACCCTTGTCGGATGCAACCCATAAAGTACCATCGTTTCCTTCCCCTATGGCAAAAACCGAATACTCGCGCGATCTGTCATCCAAGACGAGGCGGACAAAAGCATTGGAACGCGGATCATACCGGCACAAACCGTTGAATGTCCCAACCCATAGGTTTCCTGAGCGGTCAAGGTGGAGGGCTCCGACAAAGTTGGCGGGAAGCGATGCGCTGTCGGAAAAATCGTGCCGGTACTGAACAACGTTATACCCGTCGAACCGTGTCAACCCGTCCGGCGTTGCGATCCAGAGAAAGCCGAGACTATCCTGCGCCAGCGCATTCACCTGGTTATGCGAAAGGCCATCGTCGGTGGTAAACACATCGAATACTCCACCGGGAAACGCGGTGCAGAGAGGCAAGAGCATGAGGAGACAGGGCAACAATACCACCCGCTTCATATCAGTCGTTCTCTCATCGCTTTTGCAATAGCATCCGCCTTGGAGTTCACCTCCAGTTTTCGGTAGATGTTCTTGATATGGGATCGCACGGTTTCGCCGTCAACAAACAGCTCATCGGCAATCATAGTGTAACTTTTGCCGCGCGCGAGAAGATGAAGAACCTCGGTCTCGCGCTGTGTCAACGGCGACTCGGTGTTTCTTCTAAACGATTGCACAACCATGCGCGCAATATTGGTGCTCATGGGCGCACCACCGCTGCGAACCTCTTTGATGGCTTCAATCAACCTTTGTGAAGACACATTCTTTGTGAGATAACCGGAAGCTCCCGCACAAAGCGCCTGAAATACCATTTCGTCATTCTCCTGAACGGTCAGGATGATGACGTCAATCTTCGGGTGCATCTGCTTGAGCTTTTTCGTGCATTCGATACCGGATTTTCCCGGCAGAATGATATCCATTAAGACAACATCGACAGGGGGTTTTCCAAGGTGAGCAATCGCAGTTTCACCGTTGCTGTATAGCCCGGTACACCTGAAACCATGCGAGGAATCAATCACAGACCCCAGCCACTCACGAATGACCGGGTCGTCCTCCACAACGATGACCTTCACGGTTTCCTTCGTCATTTCCCCTCGACAAAAAATGCAATTGGAGTCATTGAAATGAAGATAGCGACGTTGGAAATGAGATGTTATCCCCCAAGGCGGGGGATAACGATAAAAGCGGTCAGATCATATCGTGGCACAGATGGTACGGGAAGAAGCAATGGAACGTCGGATCAGGTCATGGGCACGGTCCGTTCCACACGGTCTTTCGCCACTTGTTTACTGTTCTCCAAAGGAGCGTGACAGTGGCGGGTTTTTCCAGGGCCGGGTTCACCGGGCACGAATTTCTTCGGTATGCGACTTTTCTTTTGAGAGCCGGGTAACAAAAAAGAGCTGACCAGAGAGACTAAAACCACACCTTTACCATCGCTACCGC
>CAZJYO010000261.1:0-978 GCA_964550275.1 uncultured Chitinophagales bacterium | reverse complement strand
TTTCGTTTCGACGGAAATGTTTCGGCCGCTCACACGGATCGGTTCGCCGCTTTCCTCAAGGAAATTTGTCCGGCATGCTTTGCGAATGTTTGCGGGAAGTGCAAGTGTGGCCGTTGCCGCCCTTCCTTCCGATTCATACCATTGGATGACCCACGCGTCATCATCCTCGGCTTTCTTGATCGAAGCAATCACGATATTCGGTTCGTCCACCTTCACGAATGAATGCTCAGGCGGAAGTTTCCCTTTGTGCTTCGTGGTCGAAACACCAATGAGCGGCTGGTTATATTCCATGGAGCGCCTGATCGTACCGGCCTCCTTCCACGATTGTTCATGCGGGTACAGCGCGTAGGAAATGCTGTGCTTTCCCCGGTCAGCCGTCGGGTCCGGCCATTTGGGCGAGCGCAGAAGAGAAAGCCGCATGATGTTGCCTTTGACGTCAAACCCGTACTTCGAACGCGTTATCAAACTAACACCGTAACCCGCTGTTGAAACATCCGCCCACCGTTGCGCCGGCACTTCGATCCGGGCTTTCTCAATGCTTGTCGTATTACCGGTTGAACGGCGGATTGTCCCGAAGGGAATATCGTACGTTGCCGCGGTATCCGTGAATGCAAGCGGAAACGCGGCCTTCAACATGGTTTTCTCTTCCCACCAATCAACACCTGTTCGAAACTCGATGCAATCACCGCCGGCATACAGAATAATATCCTGCGTAAAAAACGATGAAGGAAAATCCTCGGTGGGAAAACTCTTCACTACGCCCGGCTTCAGGTATTCGCGATGGACACGGAGAACGGCCCGCACCGGTCCGCTCTCGATCACTTCGGTCCCCTTGAATCTTGATGGATACTTGACTCCCGTCAGCCCGATGTTCCAAGCATCCCATGCGCTTGGCCGATCTTCCAGCAGTTGGAGTTCGTTTCCGTAGCCCGCAAGAAGCTCCCTCCCCGTTCTTTTGTCCTGAATGCTCCTGACCCA
>CAZJYO010000260.1:0-3846 GCA_964550275.1 uncultured Chitinophagales bacterium | reverse complement strand
AGGAATAGCTGTTTCCTTGCGCAGCCGCATGAAGCATTTCCGGCGCGTAATCGCTTGTCCCGCCGCTGGGGACTGTAATTGCGCTGATGAGGCCTGGAAAGCGAATCGAACGAAAATCAATTCCGCCGGAGAGCACATCAGCTGCAAGTTGGCGGTAGTGCGAAGCGTAGTACCGGCCAAGATGTTCGCAGTACAACTTGTTGACACCATACATCGTTGTGGGATAATTCCAGTCGCTCTCTTTTACTTTTCCCGCAGCTGCTTTTGTCCCGCGATCCGGAAGTCCATAAATGGCAATAGAGCTTGGGAACAGAAACTTCACCGGTTGACCGTGCCAGCGCGATTGTTCGATGGCGAGCTTCAACAGGTTCATCGTTCCGTCAACGTTCACGCGATGCGCAGCTTCCGGCGTGAACTCTGCGCGCGTCGAGAGCAATGCCGCAAGATGATAGACCGTGTGAATCTCGTACTCGCTTTGCAGACGTTCGAGCAAACGATCGTCAAGAATATCACCGACAAGCGACGCAGTACATTGTGCTTTCAGATGATCATCCAGCGGGCGCACATCAAGAGAGATGATGCTTGAATTGCCTTCACGCGCGAGTCCTTCAATGAGCCCGTGTCCCATTTCGCCGTTGGCGCCGGTGATGAGCACACCGGGTTTTCGGATATGATCACTCATACAGAAGTCTGTTGTTGTTCAGTTGTCTGAGGAAAGAAGAAACGCTGAGGAAGATAAATCAAGTTTGGTACAGAATCCAACGCATAAACAAAAAAGCCGCTCCATCGGAACGGCTTTGTGTGAACATCCTTACGATTACTCTTTCGGAGCCGGAGTTTCCTTCTTTTCGGTCTCCGCCTTCGTCATTTCTTTGCAGCAATCTTTTCCATTTTTTCCATCTTTTGCTGCCGAGGCATGGGCTTCATCGCACTTTTGCTCATCGCTGCAATCCATTCCTTTGCCATTCTCATGCTTTGCATTCGTTGCATGCACAGCGGCTTTTGAATCAGACTTCTTCGTATCGGATACCTTGGTCGCCTTTGCTTCCATACAGCAACCACTTGCATCCTTCTTTTCCTTGACTTCGGTCTTCTTTGCTTTTTGATCGGCGAATGCCAACCCGAATGCAAACACCGCCGCGAGCGCGAGCGCAACTACTTTGGTGAATTTCATTTGAAGTACTCCTGTTTCATGTGATTGTGAACCTGATTTAAGATAGCAATTCAAACCCAATTACTCAACCGCTGAACGAAGATAAATGGTTCCCGTAGCAACCCCGACCTCTATTTCATCCAGTCGGACATTTTCGACATCTCCAGATTGCCCTTTCGCAACGCCCGTTCCTTCATGTAACTAAAGAGAACCGGAGTCACCACGAGGACATGGATGGTCGAAGTCACCAATCCGCCGATCATGGGAGCGGCAAGCGGCTGCATCACGTCTGCCCCGACCCCCGTGCTCCACATGATCGGGATCAGCCCGACCAGGCTTGTACTGACGGTCATAATTTTGGGACGCAACCTGAGAACCGACCCTTCAACAGTAGCTTCCCTAATATCCTGCGCCGTTATTTCTCCCCGCGTACCCCGTGCCGCATCATGCAGTCTCCGGTCGAGTGCCTCGTGGAGATACACCACCATCACAACACCTGTTTCGACGGCAAGACCGTACAGTGCAATAAACCCCACCCACACAGCAACGGAGAAGTTATACCCCAGCGCATATATGAGGTACACTCCTCCGATAAGAGCGAACGGCACGGAGAGCATGACGACCAATGCTTCCAGAAAGTCTTTCGTTACGAAGTACAACATGAGATAGATAATGACGAACACCATCGGCATGAGCAGTTGAAGGCGTTCCTTTGCGCGAATCTGGTTTTCCCATTGTCCGCTCCATTCCAGCGCGTATCCTTGCGGAAGACGCAGTTCACGCTCCAGTGTCCCGCGTGCTTCTTCCACAAAACCTCCCATATCACGGCCGCGCACATTGAGAAAGACGATCGAACGCAGGCGCGCATTCTCGCTGGAAATCATCGGCGGACCCGGCGCTATTTCTATCGTCGCAAGTTGACCCAGAGGAATGTACTGTCCCGATCCAGCAACAGCGTTCGAATTTCTTGACCGCAAGGTCATGACGCGGCTTGCCGTACGGCCGGGATCCTGCGCAGGGGATTCAGGGGCCATCGCATCTCCTTCCGTCATGGGGACAGCGGATGCACCGGAGCCGGCAGGGACGGGCAAATTCTTGAGCGCTTCAATATCGGTTCGCGCGTCGCGATTATAGCGGACGCGAATCGGGAATCGCTGTCTTCCATCAATCACTGTTCCGATGTTCTCCCCGCCGATCGCAGTCTCGATCATATCCTGCACGTCGCCGATGTTCATCCCATACCGCGCCACTGCTTCGCGATCAATCGTGATATCGAGGAAACGCCCGCCGAGCGTTCGTTCGGCATACAGATCGGCAGCGCCGGGTATTCGGGCAAGGATTTTTTCAGCACTGATCGCAAGCTGTTCAAGCGTGTCAAGATTATCGCCGAAGATTTTTACCCCGAGATCTGTCCGGACGCCTGTTGACAGCATGTTGATCCGGTTAATGATCGGTTGCGTCCATCCGTTTCGCACGCCGGGAATCTGCAGTTTCTCATCAAGCTCTGCGATAATATCATTCTTCGTGAACCCCGGCCGCCATTGTTCGCGCGGCTTCAAGAGGATGATGGATTCGATCATGCTCACCGGCGCCGGATCAGTGGAGGTCTCGGCCTTGCCCGCCTTTCCCAAAACACTCTCCACTTCCGGAACGCTCAAAATGATTGCATCCTGCACTTGCATGATCCGGTTCACTTCCGTCATTGATGCAGACGGAAGCGTCACCGGCATGAACAACAGACTTCCTTCATCAAGCGGCGGCATAAACTCCGATCCCATGTTCCACATCATCGGAACGGCAATAAGCAATGCGAGAACATTCAGTGCTATCGTGATGCCGCGATGCTTCAGCACCCAGTGAATAACAGGTGCATACAAAGCGTTCAATCTCTTCGTCACCGGGTTCTCATGTTCAGCCCTGAATTTTCCGCGCGTGAGCACTGTCATGAGAACGGGCACAAGGGTGACCGCAATGATTGCCGAACCGGCAAGAACGAAGGTCTTCGTCAGCGCCAGCGGCCTGAACAGCTTTCCTTCCTGCCCTTCGAGGAGAAACACCGGCAAAAAGGACACCACCATGATCGCCACGGAATAAAAAATGGCGGGCCCCACCTGTTGCGCCGACCGGATGGAGATATCGACAAAGTCATTGGCCGTAAGGTCCGGCTTCTCCGCCTGGGCACGCGCAACGTTCCGGTACGCATTCTCCACAAGAACAATCGAGGCGTCCACTATCACTCCAATCGCAATGGCAATTCCCCCCAGAGACATAATGTTCGACGTCACTCCGAACATGTTCATCAGGATGAAGCCGATCAACACGGCGACAGGGATCTCAATGATGACGCGGAGAACGCTCCGTACATGAAGAAGAAAGAGCAAGACTACCAAACCGACGACGACCGCCTCCTCGATGAGTGCGCGATTCAGCGTGTTGACCGCGGCCATGATAAGCGTACTGCGATCGTATGCTGTGTTGATTTCCACTCCCTCCGGAAGCCCCGGGGAAATCTCGCCGATCTTGTTCTTCACGCGTTCGATCACATCACGCGCGTTCTCTCCATGGCGCATCACGATGATCCCGCCGACTACCTGACCCTTGCCGTTCTTTTCGAGTGCACCGCGCCGGATGTCGCCGCCGAATTGGACCGTCCCCACATTGCGAACATACACCGGTGGTCCATTCGGACCGGA
>CAZJYO010000259.1:0-3850 GCA_964550275.1 uncultured Chitinophagales bacterium | reverse complement strand
GGCAACGATGCGCGAAATCTTTCCTTGCCCGTTCTGCATTCGCCTGACGAGCGGTTTTTTCAGAAAGACCGCAGGTGTGACCACAACAATCTCACGGACAGATGCTACAGATGCAAAACACTGGACAGAGTGTTCAAGAATAGTTTTCCCGCCGAGCTTGAGAAATTGCTTTGGCGTCCTTCCTCCAAATCGGGTCCCTGACCCTCCGGCAACGATAACAACGCCGACCTTAGGAGCTTTTCTTGCCAAAGTATTCAATCACAAATGTCATTTCCGGAAACATCTTTGGAAGTTTCATGATGCTGAACACCATCACGCCAATAGCCAACCGGTCGATCCACGATGACTGCGGCCATCCAACGTGAACAATAATATTCTTGTGGGGGAGTTCATATTTCACAACATGCAATAACTCGGTGATACTGTCGAAGAGCGTTTGCCCGGTTTGCGCAAACCGGAAGTGATTCTTTTCGAGGCGTTCGGGAATGCCCGCCCGTGGCGAATAAAAACTCACGAATGCAACATGCGGCTGAACGCTGTGCCCGCCTTCCAACGGACGCTTGAAATAGATTTCTATGGTATCACCCGGCGCTTCCGCCAGGCCAAAAATCATTTGCAGGGGATTATCCGTTTGCGCGATCTGGACATTTTCCGGAGCCCGCTTCCTGGCAACAAGAAATCCCAACAGAAGGAAAAATACGGTCGCGCCAAACCATAATCCGACACCGTACGGTTTGCTGACAGCAAGATAAGCGAAGCAGCCGGCCATGATGATGAACATGACCAGGGTGCCGACGCGGGACGTGTTGTACGCGCGGATTTCCTTCGTGCCGGTAAAATACCGGTAGATGAGAAGACTGCCAAGATTAATCGAGAAACTCGCCACAAGTCCGAGCGCATACATTTCTGCAAGAAGTCCCTGTTTACCCTGGGTAATGAGAATAATGATCGAAAAGAATACCGCACTCAAAAGATGGATGCGGTAGAGCGATTGACGCGCATTGGTCTTGATGAGCCACTGGAACCCGTACCGGTGAGCCAGACGTTCCGTAAGTTCGCTCGACGCCACGTAGGCGGTATTGACTGCCATGATGAGCGCGACACTTGCAATGACGCCCACAAGCAGACCGAAGGGGACGCCATTCAATGAAGCTGCGAACTGCGTAATCAAATCAGTTTCATGCTCGGCAACATCAATACCGGAGCTCAATACAAGGGCGGAAATGAAGGGTGTGAAAATCCCGATGGTCAGCCCGAGAAAAACATATGCCTTGCTGATTTCTTTCCAGTTCCTTACAAGCCCTGCCGTTTGGACAACAGATTCTATTCCGGAATAAGCGAGAATACAACTCGAGACACAGACGATGATAAACCCGAACCCGCCAAAGAAACCAAGGTCAATAATCTTTTCTCCCGAAAATGTAAAGCTGTCCCCAATGGCTTTCCAGGACGACGCATCTGCCTCGTAGAATGCAGAGCCGAGTAACGTCAGCAGGACAGTGGCGACCACAAAGAAGATTCCGAAGGTAAAGCGGGCGTTTTCTTTGATCCCAAGGATGTTCAGTCCCGCAATGGCCCACACAACACCAAGCTGGAGAGCGAGTTTTTGTCCATGGGTAAGGGTCATAAACGTTAGTCCGTTTTCAACGGCACTGACAGCGGAGATACACGCAGTCAGAATATAGTCAACCAGAATGGACGCAACCGCGATAAAAGAGAGCGTCGGCCCGAGTACCAGGTAGGAAAAGGAATACACCCCGCCGCCGCGAATGTTATGATGCTCAAGGATCTCGGCGATTTCCACCATGCGGGTCGAGAGGAAGCGCATGAACAGAGAAGTGATGGCAATAAAGGCGATCGCATATGACCCGATAAACCGGTGGGCTTCACTGGGGGCATAGAAGATTGATGTAAGCTCATCCATCAAGGTGATCACACCGATGGAAAGCCACGTCAACCACCAGCGTCCACCGCTGAAGTACGAGAGAAGGTCTTTCTTGCGAAACAGCCGGATGAATACTCCGACCACTGCAAGGACGATGAGAGAGAGAACGAGAAGCTTCATGGAAGGATTCTGATCGTTACAGAATCAGTGTGGCGTCTCCGTAGCTGTAAAACCGGTAACCGTGTTTGATTGCGTACTTGTATGCCTTCATAATGTAATCCCGTCCGGCAAACGCGGCCGCGAGCATGAGCAGTGTTGATTCAGGCATGTGGAAGTTAGTGATCAAGCGGTCGGTGATCTTGAAATCATACGGCGGAAAGATAAATTTGTCCGTCCATCCCTTGTTGGCTTTCAGATGACCGTCTGTCGTAACGCTCGACTCCAATGCTCTGCATGCACTGGTTCCGCACACGAAGACGGTACCCTTGCTGTCGATTGTTTTGTTGACAATCTCGACCGTGCTGTCGGGGATTTCATAAAACTCGGAATCCATTTTGTGCTTTGTCAGGTCTTCAACCTCCACGGGACGAAATGAACCGAGACCGACATGAAGAATAACTGGCGCTATCTTCACACCCTTCTTCTTCAGGTTATTCACAACACGCGCGGAGAAATGCAGTCCGGCTGTTGGTGCGGCCACAGCGCCGGTGACGCGCGCAAAGACTGTTTGATAGGTGTCTTTGTCTTTCTCGGTCGGGTCGCGTTTGATGTAGTAGGGCAGCGGCATTCGCCCGATCCGGTCAATCGTTTTGAAAAAATCACCCTGAACGTTGAAGCGGACTGTTCTGCCGCGTGACGTGGTGTTGTCAATAACTTCGCACCACAACTTTCCTTCATCGAAGAAAATCTTGTTGCCGATACGGACTTTCCGGGCGGGGTCCACGATCACATCCCAGATATTTTCTTCCTTGTTGAGTTCACGCAGGAGAAATACTTCGATCCGTGCGTTGGTTTTTTCCTTGCGGCCATACAACCGCGCCGGAAATACTTTTGTCTCGTTCACAACAAGACAATCGCCCTTCTTGAAGAACTGGGTGATCTCATGAAACTTCATATCCGTCATGGATTCTTCCTCCCTGTTCAGCACGAGGAGGCGTGAGTGGTCACGCGGATTGACAGGATTCTTGGCAATGAGATTTCTTGGAAGGGGATACCGAAAATCAGACAGCTTCATGGATGATGAACTCCTTTGTGTCGAAATTGCAAATAGGACAAAACTATACTTTGGAACCTCTTTTTTTCCGGCTCTTGCCGGCCGCGCGCCGTGATTTCTTCGCGGCAATGGCATCTGCTAATCCGGATCGTGCAGCCGCGAGCCGCGCAATGGGCACCCTGAACGGAGAACAACTCACGTAATCCAGTCCGATGTCGTGGCAGAATTCCACCGACGAAGGGTCGCCGCCATGTTCGCCGCACACACCGATTTTCAGATTCTTTCTTCGCTTTCGCCCTTTCTCAACGCCGATCTTCATGAGTGTACCGACGCCCGCACGATCAATCATAGCAAACGGATCCTGATCCAGAATCTTGAGATCGAAATATGATTCCAAAAATCTCGCGGCATCATCGCGGGACAAACCCGCGCTCGTTTGTGTCAAGTCGTTCGTCCCATACGAGAAAAATTCGGCAACTTCGGCAATCTCGTCCGCAGTAATCGCTGCACGGGGCAACTCAATCATGGTCCCGACCTGATAATCGAACTTCATCTCTTCCCGTTCCATCACGAGCCGAGCGATGTTCCGCACAAGCTTGTCCTGGTGCCGAAGTTCATTCACGTATCCCACGAGAGGAATCATGACCTCGGGAAGAACGGTGATTCCCAGTCGCTTTACTTCGCACACAGCTTCGAAAATTGCCTGCGCCTGCATCTCCTTTATTTCGGGTTAGACAATACCAAGGCGGCAA
>CAZJYO010000258.1:0-3863 GCA_964550275.1 uncultured Chitinophagales bacterium | reverse complement strand
AGGATGCCACGGCGCCGGTGGATAGGGGTTTCCGACAATGAACGGGTACATGAAGCCGAACAGCGCGGAAACAAGGACGACAATTGACGACGTGGTGATTTTGCGTTTTGTGGTTGCGTTGAGAGACATTGCGTGTCCGTATTTTGTTTGATGTGTGAAAGTAGGGAATCTGTAGGGGTGGGGCAAACAGGAGGGCGGCACATTCAGCCCGACGACGTTCTCGAACTACAGTGTCATGCCGCTTCCCGAAGGCTGTAAAGTTCAATTTCCTCCGCCTTGCCGCGCAGTTTGATTCTGCCCATGCTTTCCGGAGTCAGCATGTTGCCGATGGACAATTGCGCGAGCAAATCCCCCGAAAGCAGGAGGTCGCGCTTGACAACAGAACACTCGGAGCGAATCCGCGCGGCGGTGTTTACCGTGTCTCCGTGAAAAACAATATCACGCTTGATGTCGCCGATGAGTCCGGCTATGACTTTCCCCGAATGGTATCCGGCTTTGAATGAAGGTGTCATTCCATAGCGGCGCTCGTATCGTTCGGATGTCATGGCAATTGCCGCGGCGACACGGAAATAGCAGGCGATGCAATTCGCATCGCGCACCCCGTTTTCCTTCTTCCATGTGATGACAACTTCATCGCCGACATACTGGTAGATCTCCCCATTGCTTTCGATAATCGCCGGAGTGATGTCGTAAAAAAAATCGTTGAGGAACTCATGATACTGTTTGTCCCCCAACTTCTCGGCAATCGATGTTGACGCGTTGAGGTCAAGAAACATGAAGATCCGTTCCTCCTCTACAGGATTGTGATACTTACCACTGACGAAGTTCACAAGTGCGTTGTGGCCGAGTGACCGGTTCACCTGTCGCATGAAGCTGATAATCAGGAGCATGACGAGTGCATATGCGTTGATGGTGAGGAAATCCCCGCTCGTAAGGAACCTGACGACTGTCGGCACCTGGAGCTCGTCATGAATCGAACGTCCGTGAAGGAGCACGCCATGGAATGACATCACCAAGATGACAGAAATGTTAATGCACACGAGGTGGTAAACAGCCTGCAGGAGGACGAACGAGGAAAATGAACAGCGCCTGAGGCGTGATGAAAAAACAAAGAGTTCGCCGAGCACAAGGGCAAGTCCGGCGAGGAACCCGATGAAGATGCCGTTGAGGTGCACATGCCACGTTGGCCCGGCACTCGGATCAGGATTGCCGAAAACGAACGGGTACATAAACCCGAACAGCGTGGAAACAAGGATGGCGATTGCAGACGTTGTGATTTTCCGTTTGGTGGCGGCGGTGAGAGACATGGCGGTTGTCCGTGTGTGAGTGATGTCTGAAGGTAGGGAATCTGAGGGGGTAGGGCAAGAGGAGAATCGTTCGTTGTAACGCGCGTAGGGACGCGCGGTCGTGCTTCCCTACGACTACTCCCCATGCTTTCTCGGGGCATAAGTAGAATCCGGTCTAATGCGCTCAGTGTACTCACTTCTCCAGGTCTTCAAAAAGATTGATGTCAAACGCGAAGCAAGCTTCTGATCTTCAATGATGATTCCGAGATTCCGGCAGTTGTAGAAATAGCTTTTCTCTCCGTTGCTGGTACCGAGCCAGAACCGCTTGCCGTCCACAACGATGAACTTGCAATGGTCAACACGCGAGAAGGGAATATATCCTCCGGTCCACTCGGGAATGACAATGAACTTCACACGGATGTTTTCAACTTTCGAGAGCTCTTTGAGGTCTTTCTCTCCTGACGACCCTTTTTCCCAATCTGCCACCATCAATCGCACAGTTACTCCGCGTGCCGCGGCGGCGCGCAAAGCATCATCAAGCTTGTGATAGTCAGTCTTATCTCTTGCTTTGATGCCGTACCCGAGGAACTGCAGGTTCACTTCCTGTCTTGCGCTTTCGATTAAACGGAGAATATGCGGTTCATCCCATAGCGTTGAGTCGGGAAGAATACCTGCTGGACTTGCCGTCGGCGTGAAAGCGATTGTGTCGCCATCGGTGATTGCCGTTAATGGGGCGTCGAGGTTTCGTTGCTTGATGATGGATGGAATCAGACTCTTGTCGTTGCTTTCCGCAAGCTTCCAGTCCATTTCAAAGACTTGCGAGTAGAACGCCACAGCTTCAGGATGAGCGATGCGGAGTCCGAGCTCGTGGATGTGTGTCAGTGCTCTCCAGTCAAAGTTCTGACTTCCAACAAACGCCTGTTTGTTATCCACAATGAAAAACTTCGCATGCTGAATGCCGCCGGCGAGTTTTCCGTAATCAACAATGCGAGTCTGAATGTTTGGAAGGGAATCGAGCCGGTTGATAGTTTCGGGATATGTCTTGTACATGCGCGCATCGGCGATAATTCTTATGTTAACACCTCGTTGCGCGGCAAGCAGGATTGCTGTGATCACCGAATCGAACGCTGAACCGGGTTTGTTGGAGACATAGAACTGCTCAATGTCCAATGACCTTTGGGCGCCGTTAATCAACTCAAGCCAGACTTCCTTCGTGTTGCGGATGTCTGCATTGTCCAGTGAAGTTTCAATGGGAATGCTTTCGACAAGCTCAAACGGAGTCTTGTCCATTGACTGCCCGAAACCAGCCGCGCTGATTCCAAGCAGCATCATGACAAGGCAAGATAGTATTCTCATGTTCGTCATGTAAAAAAACCTGATGTGAGGGTTTCTAAACAAGGTGCCGTGCAGAGTTGTAGAGCGACATTCATGTCGCTGAAAGGCGCTGTTTTGTCGAACTGTCCGAAGGACTCCTTCGGAGAAGTTCGACCTACAACCTTGTGCAGATTTTTTGGAAACCTCGGATTTGTCCTAGCCATAAGACTCCGGGCGTCGTCCTTGTAAGAGATCGTTGAACTCGTTCAAACGTTTGTTTGCGCCGAGGGACAAGTCTATGTCGGCAACTGCGGTTCCAGGTGAAGTCGTATTGAGTCTCTGAAGTATTTCACCTCTTGGGGAGACAATCTCGCTTGTGCCAATGTACGTGAAGGTTACTCCACCTCGATCTTCGGTTCCTACTCTGTCCGCTGTTGCAGCGAACACGCGATTCTCGAGACAACGGGTGATCATGGCGTCGGGACAATAAGGCATCACGAGGTTGGAAGGATGCGCGATGAGTTGCGCGCCTTTGAGCGCAAGTGACCGCGCGCTTTCAGGATAAAACCAATCGAAACAGATCATCACGCCGATTTTTCCAAAGGGAAGATCGAACACAGGAAAACCAAGATTGCCCGGTGCGAAAAAGAGCGTCTCACGGTAGTAGAGATGAACCTTCCGGTACACTCCGACAAGTCCTTGCGGCCCGACAACCGCGGCGGAGTTGTAAATCTTGTCTGCGCGTTCAGCAAAGCCATAAACAACATGACTCTTTGCGCGTTTACAAAAAGCAGCAATGGTCTGATAAGTCGGACCTGTCAGGTCTTCTGCGAGAGACGATGTCTCTTCTGCATTGACGAAATTATACCCTATTGCAAACAACTCTGGCAGTACATGAAGATCCGCGGGAGAAGATTCCATATGTCCAATGGCGGCCTGGGTGTTGATTTTCGTTGCGCCGAACACAGGGTCATTCTGTACGACTGAAACGCGCATGGTTACTTTGCGAGGACCATCTTTCGTGTGGCAATATTCCGGCCGTCTGTAGAGAGCCGGTACACATACACTCCGCTGGCGAGTCCGCTCCCATCAAACCGAACCATGTGGCTTCCCGCCCAAAGCCGCTCATCAACAAGCGTTGCGACGTGTCTTCCTCCAATATCAAACACTCGTAATGTCACAAACGCTGATCGTCCCAGCGTGAACTCGATTGTCGTTGAAGGATTGAAAGGATTTGGATAATTCTGGGCGAGCGTGACGCGT
>CAZJYO010000257.1:0-3869 GCA_964550275.1 uncultured Chitinophagales bacterium | reverse complement strand
TCTGGTGCTCTAACCAACTGAGCTACGTCGGCAAACGGGAAAAAGTGATTGGGGAAATATATTCAAAACCCGCGCGAGAGGCAACCGCTGATCCCGCGCGGAGTTGTCAAAAGTAAGACGGTCAGCTTTTTTTCTTGTGGCCGTTCAGATAGTTCGGAAGTTCGTTCAGGAAGTGAATCGAAGTTCGTATTCCACCATAGAAGTTGTTGAGATTAAGAAACTCATCGGGAGCGTGGGCATTTTCATCAGGCAACCCGAATCCGAGCAACACGGTATCGAGTCCAAGAAGTTGTTTGAACTGAACCACAATGGGAATCGAACCACCTTCACGTTGATACAGCGGCTTCCTGCCGAATCCCTTTTCCAGCGCTGCAACAGCGGCCTTCACACCCGGACTGTCAATCGGTGTAATCGCCGGCTGGCCACCGTGAACATTACTCACGCTGATGGAAACGGTCTTCGGCGCAATCTTCCGAATATGCGTTTCAAAGAGCTTCGCGACTTTCTCGGCTTTCTGATCCGGAACAAGTCGCATGGATATTTTCGCTGACGCCTTCGAAGGCAGAACGGTTTTTGCGCCTTCTCCGGTGAATCCACCCCAAATACCGTTGCATTCAAGCGTCGGTCGCGCCCAAACGCGCTCCAGCGTTGTAAATCCCTTCTCTCCATACAACTGCTTCACGCCCAGTTCCTTCGCATACTTCTTGTCGCTCCACGGAAGCTTCTTGAAAGAATCCCGTTCCTTTTTTGACAGCGGGCGAACATCGTTGTAGAATCCCGGAATGGTCACGCGCCCGTTTTTGTCATGCAATTGCGCTATGATCTCTGCGAGTGCCTGAATCGGGTTGTGCACGGTTCCACCAAACGAACCCGAGTGCAAATCCTTTGACGGACCGACAAGATCGATTTGCATGTACGCGAGACCGCGCAATCCGTAACAAATGGATGGCACGCCCCGCGCAAACATGGATGAATCCGAAATCAGCACGAGATCGGCCTTCAACAGATCCTTGTGCTGTTTGACGAACGGCTCAAGGTGTTCACTTCCTATTTCTTCCTCGCCTTCGATGAGCAATTTGATATTAACAGGAAGGGAACCGAGATTCCTTAAGTATGCCTCGATACTCTTCAGATGGATGAAGACCTGCCCCTTGTCGTCCGCGGACCCGCGGGCGTACAGGTTCTCGCCGCGAATCGTGGCTTCAAACGGAGGAGAAGTCCAAAGCTCAAGCGGTTCCGGCGGTTGAACATCGTAGTGCCCGTACAGTAACAGCGTCGGTTTTCCGGGAGCATTCAGCCAATCCGCATACACGGCCGGGTGTCCTCCTGTGGGCATGATTTGTATATTCTGCAACCCGATGGACTTCATATGACCGGCAACCCACTCAGCACAGCGCTGAATATCTCCGGCGTGTTCCTTTTTCGTGCTGACGCTTGGAATCGCCAGTAAATCCTTTAATTCGGAGAGAAAGCGGTCCCTGTGTTGCTCCACATACGAGAGTGCACTTTCCATAAGGTGAAAACTCCTTGCGTGAGAGAGTGAGATTTTTTTGCTTATTGTAATATAAGAAACAACACTCGATTCGTCAACGCTTTTCGCGTCGTTTTGCGGCTGGACGTCCTTTTCAGTACAATGGGCATGTACACTAAACGAACAAGGAATACGGTAATGAAAGCATATCTCAATCAGGAACCGTTTCATTATGTCGAACAAGGTCCGGCAACCGGCCTGCCTGTCGTTTTTCTTCACGGGTTTCCATTTGATCACTCAATGTGGTCGCCTCAAATCGAAGCACTTGGAGAACAATACCACTCGATTGCTTACGATCTTCGCGGACACGGAGAAAGCTATACCGGCGACGGACAGTTCACCATCGAAGGCCATGTGAACGATCTGATCGGTATGCTTGATCACTTTCGGGCAGACAAATGCGTCATCGTGGGACTGTCGATGGGTGGATATGTTGCTTTAAGGGCACTCGAGCGAAATCCGGAGAGATTTCTTGCCGCGGTATTGTGTGATACAAGAAGCGAAGCAGACGGCAACGAGGGCAAACTCAAGCGATTCGCAGCGATCGCCGCGGTGAAGAAAACGGGGTCAAAGGAATTTGCGACGGGATTTGTCCAGGCGGTTTTTGCAGCAGAATCCCGCGCGGCAAAGCCCGAAATCATCCGACATATTCAATCCATCATTGAGCGAACATCTCCGCTGAGCATTGCAGGCACACAGCTTGCGCTTGCTTCCAGAACGGATACAACACCTTCGCTTTCAAAGATTTCCGTACCCGTGTTGATCATGGTCGGCGAACATGACGTCACCACGCCTCCCTCAGCTTCACAGGCAATGCATGCGGCAATTCCAGGGTCGGAACTTCACATCATTTCCCGCGCCGCACACATGAGTAATCTTGAGAATCCCGGAGAATTCAACAAACATCTTCTCACATTTCTCGCGCGCCTCCGAAAACCGCAATGAAAAGAGTCCTCGTTACCGGGGGCACGGGCTTCATCGGTTCCAATCTTTGCGCTCACCTCAACAGTCTCGGAATCGAACTCCGCGTCCTGCGGCGGATGAATGCAACTATGCGCGCACTGGAGGGAGTTCATGCCGTTTTCTTCAACGGAGATATTCTCGATGAACCATCCGTTCGAAGAGCAAGTGAATCATGTGACACGGTCATCCATACAGCGGCCCTTGTTTCTTTCAGGAAAAACACACGGGAGGAGCAATTCCAAACGAATGTCATTGGAACACGAAATGTGGTCAGTGCGTGCCTCGCAACAGGTGTTCAGCGGTTATTACACGTCAGTTCTGTTGCCGCTATCGGACATCCCGCGGAAGGTGATATGGCTGATGAAGAAACACCCTACAATTGGGGAACCACTTCCGGTTACAAATACTCGAAGCATTGCGCGGAGTTGGAGGTTCTGGGGGGCGTTGGGCGCGGGCTTCATGCTGTCATGGTCAATCCCTCGGTGGTCATTGGCGAGCGCGATATTCACTTTCACGGAGGACAAATTATTCGCGACATTAAACGCGGACGAATTCCATTCTATGTTGACGGCGGAATGAACGTGGTACATGTGCGCGATGTTGTTCGCGGCATCATCGCTGCTCTCGAGAAAGGCCGCAATGGAGAGCGGTACATTCTTGCCGGTGAAAACCTGACTCATCAAGAGATTTTCCATCGCACGGCCGCGCTCATTGGCGGGCGCAAACCATTCGGGCGGCTCCCGACTTCACTGCTTCTCCCCTTTGCAGTTTTGATTGAGCGAACCAGTGCATTGTTTGGCATAAAGCCGCTCATCACGAAGGAGCTTGCCGTCGGAGCAACGAGGAAAAACTGGTATTCATCCGATAAAGCCCGGAAGGAGTTGGGGTTTGTCCCAACGCCGTTCGATCGGGCAGTTCTGGACGCATATCGATGGTATGGTGAACACGGAATGCTCTGAAAATAAAAAAGCCGGATGATAATCTCACCCGGCTTTCCGCATGCATCAACTTGGTGTTAGAACAAGGTGTAGATAAAGGGCGCCAGTGCAGAGCCCTGTGTAAAGACCAGAAGAGCTCCCAGCATCAATAGCATGAACACGATGGGTCCAAGCCACCATTTCTTCCTCACCTTCATGAACGCCCACAACTCGCCTACTATTCCAGCTTTTCCTTTGACTGCCATGGTCATCTCCTCTCAGTTCTTCTAGAACAATCGTTCGTATCGTGAACGATCCACCGGTACAGCCGATCTGTCAATCCAGTAACTCGTTTTTGATTTGTCGATTTTCTCGTCGAGCAAGTCCTTGCCGAACAATCGCATCATCAACCCGATGGGCGTAATAATGAAGTAGTAAAAGAGGCCAAGCAATATTCT
>CAZJYO010000256.1:0-3938 GCA_964550275.1 uncultured Chitinophagales bacterium | reverse complement strand
TTCAAACCGTATCCAGTTTGTCGGAGGGTGAGCGTGATACAAATGTGCCGCTTTGCCCGAGAATCCTTTCCTTCCGTGTTCTTCTTCGTACGTTCCCTGTGGCAAACCCACGTGGGCTTGGACTGTGGTCTTTCCCTTTTTGAGGGGGTACATGCGGTAACTCCCGGATTGATTGAAGAACAACGCGAATGGATAGCTGAAGACAATAAACAGAAGTTCGAGTTCTGAGTCAACTCAAAAGAATGGAGGGATGTTCCCCGGCTCAATTCGGGATGACCTGCGAAGGCGCTTGCAGCGCCTCCCGTGTGTTTGCGTGAGACACGCTCTTGTTTCCCCTTGGTCTCCGAATCGACATAGGTTCCTTCTTGGTATTTGCCGGTCAATCGAAATTGCTCCCCCGGTTCCAACGGTCAGTAATGACGCAAGGCGAATGGGGTGCATGATGAAAGAGCAAGATGAAAGGGCGTCCAAAGGTGGCACCCGGCATTCCCAATCCTGAGAACAAATATGATAGTCCTTCCCGTTAATTGAAATCACACGGGTCAATGCGATGTGAAAATGAGCGTTTTCCCCGCCGGAAGTGCTTTTTCTGTCATTTCATTCGTCAACACGTACTGGCACCCGGTTTGCAAAACTCAAGGGCAGCACTCAGAACGGAGCTCTTTCCCATGGCATCATTGTTCTCGCACGTCGATATCGGCCTTCTTCGGAAGTATGACACACCGGGTCCGCGCTACACCAGCTACCCTACGGCACCGTTGTTCAGTTCATCGTTTACGGCAAACGACTACAGGCAGGAAATTCTCGAGACCAATGCCCCTGATGTGGGATCAGATATTTCACTGTATTTCCATTTTCCGTTTTGCGACACACTCTGCTACTTTTGTGGTTGCACGATGATGGTGACAAGGGATCGCGGACGGATTGCCGAGTATCTCCGCTATTTGAAGAAAGAAATCGACATGGTGGCGCCGGAGTTCAGTCGCAACCGCCGCGTGACGCAAGTCCATTGGGGGGGCGGCACCCCGACGCATCTGTCTCCTGAAGAACTCCTCGATATCGGTCAATACATCAAAGCGCGTTTCAATATTGATCCAGAAACGGAGATGAGTGTAGAGATTGACCCGCGGGAACTGACATATGCGCACCTCCTCACCTTGCGGCAGATCGGCTTCAACAGAATGAGCATGGGGGTGCAGGATCTCGACGAGCGTGTACAGAAGGCCGTCAACCGCGTACAGCCGGAGGAAGTATCGTTACAAGTTCTGAGGTGGGCCGGGTCTCTGGGCTTTCAGAGCATCAATGTGGATTTGATCTACGGCCTTCCGTTTCAAACGGTTGGTTCGTTTGAAAAGACAGTACAAGCAATCCGTGATTGCTCACCAGATCGCATTGCGGTGTTCAACTACGCTCACGTGCCGTGGATGAAGAAGCATCAACAGTTGATTTCTCCCCAAGACCTGCCGACGCCGGAACAGAAGTTGGATATTCTCAAGATGACCATTGAACTGCTTTCATCGCACGGCTACGAGTATATCGGGATGGACCATTTTGCAAAGCCAACCGACGAGCTTGCGCGAGCGCAGAAGGAAAAGACCCTGTACAGGAATTTCCAGGGCTACTCAACGAAATCGGGTGCGGATCTGTACGGCTTTGGGATGTCTTCAATCAGCCACTTCGGGAACATCTACGCGCAGAACAGAAAGACCTTGCAGGGCTACTATGCCGCGTTGGACGCCGGAGACCTTGCCACGCATGTCGGCTACAGGATGACGGAAGACGACCACATTCGCAAACATGTCATCATGCGTCTGATGTGCGACCTTGAGCTCTCCATGCCGCCGGTTGAGCGGCGGTTCGGTATTCAATTTGACGAATATTTTGACTCTTCTCTTGAACAGCTTCGACCGTTCGTCCGCGACGGGCTGGTGGAAATCGTGCCTGGAAAAATTGTGATCGTGGGAGCGGGGAGGCTGCTTCTCAGAAACATCGCCATGTGCTTTGACGCGTACCTTGACGTTGTGGGAAAAACGAAACCCGTGTTTTCCCGTACGGTGTGAGGCATCAAGCAACCGGGAATCAGAATATGGTTTCGCCGCGGTCGGTGCGTGAATACCGCGGCGTGAACAAGGAGTGGATTTTCAGGGAATGCCGAAGGTTCGTTGACCCGGCCTTCCAAAATCACTTCACGAGAACCAGTTTTCGCGTTTGAACATGATCGGCCGCAGAAAGCTTGTAATAGTACACGCCGCTCGTGAGGTTTGACGCGTCAAACACGAAGGAGTATCTTCCGGCGGGTCTGTGCTCATTCACGAGAACCGCGACTTCCTGGCCGATCAAGTTATAGACCTTGAGCGATGCAACTCCTGCTACGGGCAACGAGTAGTGAATTGTTGTCGTCGGGTTGAATGGATTCGGATAGTTCTGTTCAAGGGCAAATGTCAACGGGAGATCACCCTCTCTTGCATCCGCAAGAATGTCAACGTGAATCGCGTCGGTGTAATGTACGGTGCCGTCAAGGTCGAGTTGCTTCAAACGGTAGTACCATGTTCCTGCTTCGACTGATTGATCGAGGTAGGAGTAATTGTGCGGCTCGATCGTCGTTCCGTGCCCCGGGACAAAGCTGTTGGCGATTGAGGCGAAGTTCCCGGATGGATCGGAGGATTTCTGAACTTCAAAGCCGTAGTTATTCGTTTCGCTGACGGTCGTCCAATCCAGTTGCACATTATTGCCTGTCGGGAACGCAGTAAAGCTGGAAAGCTGAACCGGCAACGGCGCCGTGTAGGTTACCACCATTTCCAAATCTGTAAAGGCCTGATTGGTCAACGAATACGATCCGCTTCCCGTCATGTTGACGTTGATAATGACGCCACCAAAAAGATCGCGCAGTACTCCGGTAGCGCCCGAAGGAAGATTCCATTGGAATAAAATAAATGTTGTCCCCGTGCCCCATTGCAGTTTGATCCGGTGGACCTTTACGGTATCACTTGATGAACTTCCCCTGCGATAGTCTCTCAGCAATCCCTGGATTGCCGGAAATCCTACATGCGCAAGAGTGAAACGCGCGTCAAAGATGCCGCTCGGGGGAAGCGGGGGGAGTTCATTCTCGCCGAGTGCGGCGTCGCGTCCATCCGTTGCGGCAGGATCAAGGCCGAAAAACATGTTCTTGGTTGTTCCACCGTTGGTCACGTCCAATGGCAGATCAACTTCAGCCGCAACAAGAAGAGTTGAGAACTGAACGACAAGAAAAGTCAGTGTTAAGAAATATCGTTGAAGTTTCATGATAATTGACTCCCCGCGATGTCCGTCGTAACTATGGGCTGATCAGAATGATTTTCCCCGGTCCTGTAACCTTCACCCAATATCCGTTCCCGGGTTTGATAGAGTCGGCGTTAACGTAGCTGCCGTTGAAGCCGTACACTGTTCCGGGTTCGATGATCCCGGCGGGGATTGTCACGAGCGAGCTGACAGCAACAGGGTTTGCAATGGAGCCGATAATATTCCAGCCCGCTACGACATCAACCGTATCCCGCGCGCGCACCTGGCCCGTCATGGAAACAGACTGGTTCGCGTCGAACTTCAGCCAGTAACCAATCTTGTTCTGAAGCACGCTCTGTATCTGGTATCCTTCGTTAAAGGAGTAGGCCTCTGAGGATGAAGTAGGATAAACCACCGTTCGAGTATAATTCGGAAGCGTCAACGGGACTGAAACGAGGTTCCAATCTGTGGCCACCGGATACTGCGCAGTAACAGAAGCTGCACCGCCGCTCACCGTCCGGATCACCGCGCCGCCAACACCGACCGCCGTGCCCGTCATGGGGTCGCTGAAGAAAATCTCCTTGAGATCGTTGGACACCGGAGTCGGCTGGGCAATCCAGGTGCCTCCTGCATTGGTTGTTTTCAACACGAGTCCCGATTGTCCGGTTATATAACCGATA
>CAZJYO010000255.1:0-3939 GCA_964550275.1 uncultured Chitinophagales bacterium | reverse complement strand
ACGTAGTGGATGAACACGTGCTTAGGTTAGAGAGAAAGAATGTTGATGTCAAGAATACCCTCCGGACAACCTCATCACCCGCAGGCACGTTTGCTTGTTATTCACTATGTGAATGGATATATTTTTGATGAAAAAATGAAGGATTGACGTGACGTTTCGCGTTCCAGCATTTATGATCCTTGCTCTTGCGTTGGTTGCCGGCTGTTCGTCAACGAAGGAGACCTCCGGGAGCAGGCAACAGCAGGAATCGGCGCCGGCTGACAACGCGGCCCGTGATGCCGCACTCCAGCATTTTGTCGATGGCTCGGTTGCCGAGATGAAGGGCGACTTTGCCAACGCAATCCTTGAATATCAGGATGCGCTCCGCTATGACAAAAACGACGCCGTGTATTTCGCTCTTTCCAAGTGTTACTCCGCGCTGGAAAAACATTCGCTCGCCATCGAGGCCGGCAATGAAGCCGTACGCCTCGCTCCCGACAACCTGGAATACAGAAAAACCCTCGCCGATATCTGTGTCGCCGCTTTTGAAATAGACTCGGCAACCGTGCATTACGAAGAGATCGTCAAGCGCGATTCCACCTCTCTTGAGTCCTACTACGGACTTGCGCGTCTGTACCAGGGACGTAAACCGATGAAAGCTCTTGAGACATATTACAGGATCATCGATCGCTTTGGACCGGAATGGAACGTTCTTCTGCAGATTGCGGAATTGGAAAACAGTCTCGGACAGTATGAGAAAGCCGCAATAGCGCTCCAGCAGATGCAGGAGCTTGATCCGGGAAACATGGAACTCAAGCATAGCGTCGCACAGGCGTACATCCGGGCAGAAAAACTCGACACTGCGCTGGTACTGCTTCAGGACCTTCGGACAATGAATCCCGGAAACCTGAGCTATGCCGCCGATCTTGCGGGCGTCTATCTTCAAATGAAGCGATACCGCAAAGCAGCGGCCGAGCTTGACCCGATTCTTGCAAACGACAGTGTCGGCCTTGACCTGAAACTGCGCCTTGGCGAAATGTACTTCACCCGGCTGGAAAAGGATTCCGCTCTGGCGCCCGTGACGCAAAGTGTTTTCGAACGCATTCTTGCGCAATATCCTGATGACTGGCGGCCCTATTGGTTTCTTGGCGCCATTGGCGCGGTCACCAACAACGATTCCCTTTCCGAGCCGAACTTCCGCAAGGTAACGGAGCTTGCGACGTGGAATGCCGACGCCTGGGTGTATCTCTCATCCGTGTTCATGGAGCAGAACAATTATACCGAAGTCATCACGGTATTGGAATCCGCGCTCAAGGTTGTCCCTGATGACTTCCGCGTGAATTTTCTTCTTGGTGTTGCGTACAGCAGATCAGAACGCACCAGCGACGCGATCCGGATTCTCGAGATCGCACGGAGGCTGAACCCGAAAGACATCAACTGCATCATGCAGCTTGCCCTTGTCTACGACGGCCTGAAGAACCACACGGAGACGGATAAACTGTACGAGGAAGCCCTTGCTCTCGATCCGGAAAACCATCTTGTGCTGAACAACTACGGCTACAGTCTCGCCGAACGCAATGTGCAGATTGAGAGAGCTTTCGCGATGGCGCAAAAAGCAGTGAAGGCGCAACCGGAGAATACGTCCTACCTCGACACGATCGGCTGGGTCTATTTCCGGATGGGTGAATACGAAAAGGCGGAACAGTACGTGCGTCAGGCAATTGAAAAAGGCGGAGCAAACGCAATCCTGTACGAACACCTCGGCGACATCTATTTCATGATGAAAGACCGTGACCGTGCACTTGAACAATGGAACCTTGCGCTCAAACTGGACGCCAGCAACAGCGCACTCAAGGAGAAGATTCAACGCGGGACGCTATGACCGGACGTTGGCTCTCCGGAGTTTTCGTTTTTGTTTTCATTCTTCTCTTTGGCTCCTGTTCCCCAAGAACTGCGGGGGTTGCTCTTGATACGAACAGCGTTTCTCCGCGGGAGCTGATTGCAATGGTGCAGAACAACTCCAACAGACTCATCACTCTCGCCGGCAGCGGTACCATGAGTTTTGAAAGCCCTGCCATGTCGGGCACGGGCTGGTTCAGCGCGGTTCTCAAACGCCCGGATTCTCTTCTCGTGCAGGTTGAAGGCCCGTTCGGCATCGACATCGGCACACTGTTCCTCAGCAAAGACTACTATCTTGTGTACAACAGTCTTGAAAACCGCGTTGTCACCGGCATTCCAAGTTCACAGAGCATTCGCGCCGTCATTCCATTTGATTTGACATACGAACAAATCCTGAGCGCCTTCGCCGGAGTTTTCACCAACCCGTCTTCGGAGGGAGAGCCGGTTGAGTACAAAATCGATAACGGGGAATTTCTTCTTTCCTATCAATGCGGGAACGACGTGTGCCGGTACTGGATAGACCCGGAGTACCTTCTTGTCACCCGTGTACAACGCACAGGTCCGCAGGATGATGTTCTTCTGGAGGCAAAGGGTGAGTCGATTCTGGAAGAAGACGGGGTTGCCGCTCCGAAAAGAATTGAGATCCGGTTTCCGGGAGAAAACCGTGGAATCCTGATTGCCTACTCCTCCCTGCGCTTGAATGTTGCCAACCCGTCTTTTGCTTTTTCCATCCCCGACAATGCGCGCAGGACGGTGAAATAGCATGCGTATGAATCGCGCTTTGACAATCCTTCTTGTTACGTTCCTCACCGGCATTTCAACCACGGGTGTTGGACAGGACGAAATCAAAAAGAAGCAGGCCGAGTTGCAAAAACTGCGCGAACAGATACAGGGGTTTGAAAAAAAGATCAAAGAACAGCAACAGAATGAAAAGAACACCCTGGAGCTTCTCGATACCTACGACCGGAAAGCCACCGTTTTGCGTCGGTTGATCTCCAAACTCAAGGCGCAAGAAAAAGACCTGCAAGAGGACATTGCAAAAACACGTTCAGACCTCGCGGCATTGGAGCGGCAGATGGACTTCCTGAAGCAACATTACGCAAAGTATGTTTCCTCGGTGTACACAGCGGGAAAGCTTCAGGACATCGAACTTCTCTTCACCTCGAACAGCATCAACCAGTTTTACATCCGCACCGAGTATTTGAAGCGGTTCACCGATCAACGGCGGACTGATGCAAAGAAGATTACCGGCAAGCAGACCGAAATAGAGAAGGAACGCGCAAAACTTGAGAACCAACTCGGCGATCACCGGAAATTGATCGCGGAAAAAGGCGCGGAAGAAGACAAACTTGAACTTCTTGCCTCAAAGCGCAAGGACATGCTTTTCCAGATTCGCAAGGATAAGAAAAGTATTCAGCGGGAGATCGACCGCAAGCTCAAAGCCGCCGGACAGCTCGAAGAACTCATCGCAAACCTGATTGAGCAGGAAAGAATCCGCAAGGAGCGCGAAGCACAGAAGAACCTCGCGGGAAAACTCCCGCAGCCGCCCCCCGCAGCGGGAACATTCGGATCACGGAAAGGAAAACTTCGATGGCCTGTCTCCGAGGGCTCGGTCGTCGCGTCATTCGGCAACCAGAAACATCCCACACTCAAAACCATTACACAAAACACCGGCATTGATATTTCCGTCAAGGCCGGCTCGCCCGTCAGCGTGGTTGCTGACGGGGAAGTGACGACCATCTGGTGGCTTCCCGGCTATGGGAATTTGCTTATCGTTGATCACCGTGACGGGTATCGCACGGTGTATGCGCATCTTTCGGAGATTCAGGTCAGCGAGGGGCAGTCCGTCAAGGAAGGCGACGTGATTGCCTCAAGCGGTGAATCGCTCGAGGGTGCACGCCTGCATTTTGAAGTTTGGAACTATCGCGAGAAACAGAACCCGGAACAGTGGCTCAGCCGCCGGTGACATCCCGCATCGTTCTTGTCATCCTCGCCATCGCGCTTTCAGGATTCGCGTTGACGGCTCTCTTCCATCATCCGCTTGCAGTTCTTGAGGACCAC
>CAZJYO010000254.1:0-3940 GCA_964550275.1 uncultured Chitinophagales bacterium | reverse complement strand
TTGCCGGATATAGTATTCAGCAATCGTTGTTCGTTGTATCAACAGACGTTGCGAAGTTGGAGGGTCTTGCATTGAATCCTTCCGCGATTCTTGAGAAGGGCGTAACGATGCAATACGCGAACCTTGAATATTACAATGCGAACCTTTCGGAGATCAAAAGGGAACTGCTTGCAGAGGCGACGCAGGACGCCCGGCGGCGTGCGGAAGAAATTGCCCTGAACGCAGGAATGGCCGTGAAATCCATAACGAGCGCGCGTGCTGGCGTGTTTCAGATTACTGAACCATATTCAACTGAAATCAGTGACTACGGAGTCTTTAACACATCGACAAAAACAAAAGATATCACCGTCACTGTGAACGCAAGCTTCGTCATGAAGTAATCGGGAAGTTTGGCCATGGATTTCTTGACAAGTCCGGCCAATGTTGCTATATTTATCCGACTTTGAGCACATGCATTGTGCCTGTATGAGTCTCGCATCCTCTCTGGAGAATCACTCATTTGATGCTCACCGAATTTGGTCGGGTTTTTCTATTCTTTATTGTCGGGGTGATATTTGTTGCGGGGGGGTTGGTTACAGCATGGCTGATACGGCCGAATAGACCGTATCCCAGCAAGCTTTCCACGTATGAATGCGGTGAAGAACCCATGGGCGATACGCGCGTGAGGTTCAACATCCGGTTCTATGTTGTGGCGCTCATCTTTCTCATCTTCGACGTTGAAGTAGTTTTCCTCTTTCCCTGGGCTCTCGTTTTCAGCAAACTTGGCTGGTATGCCTTCATTGAGATGATGGTGTTCCTCGGAATTCTGTTTGTGGGCTATGCATACGTCTGGAGAAAGGGCGATCTTGAATGGGATCGACCGGATCCGAAGATTCCACGCTATGAAATGGGTGTTGGCGTGAGAGAAAATCATCATCTCGAAGAAACAGTTGTGTAATTCCCCAATCACTCCAACCTGAATTCCCCCCATGGGCCTGCTCGATCAGAAATTTGAAAATAGCAACGTTATCATCACGTCGATGGATAATCTCCTCAACTGGGCGAGGTTGTCGTCTCTGTGGGGAATGCAATTCGGACTTGCGTGCTGTGCAATCGAAATGATGGCTACAGGCGCGTCGCACTATGACTTCGACAGGTTCGGAGTGTTCTTTAGAGGAACCCCGCGGCAATCAGACGTCATGATTGTGGCAGGCACGGTGACCCTGAAGATGGCAAGCAGGATCAAGACATTGTACGATCAAATGTCCGAGCCACGCTACGTCATTTCCATGGGCAGTTGCTCCAATTGCGGCGGACCTTATTGGGAACACGGATATCATGTGCTGAAAGGGGTTGATCGCATCATCCCGGTTGACGTGTACGTTCCGGGTTGCCCGCCAAGACCTGAAGCACTCATGGAAGGTCTCATGAAACTGCAGGACAAGATTCGCAACGAAAGTCTTGCCCGAAAGAAATCCGCCTGATGTTTTTGACCACCAACCTCAAACGTCAACTTCCCGTATGATTCCTTCCGAGATTTCAGAGAAACTGAAAAAGCGTTTTGGCGACGCCATTGTGGAAATCAAAGCGGACGGTGTTTTTGACCCGTTCATCAAAGTCGCTCCACAGAACATCCGGGAGATTTCGCTGGCGCTTCGCGACACGGAAGAAATGCGTTTTGATCTTCTGATGTGCCTGAGCGGACTTGATTACGGCAACGGGATATTCGGTGTGGTATATCATCTGAACTCGACAAAATGGAAACACAAATTTACTCTGAAGGTTGAAGTTCCCGCGACAAACCCGCATGTGCCTTCTGTGGAATCGGTATGGAAGACGGCGAATTGGCATGAGCGTGAAGCGTTTGATCTCATCGGCATTGTGTTCGATGGTCATCCCGATCTGCGGAGAATTCTTCTCCCGGACGATTGGGAAGGGCATCCTCTGCAAAAGACGTATCAGCTTCCAGAGTTTTACAACGGCATGAAGGTTCCGTACTAATGGAAACAATGGTTTCACCTGCCCTTGTGAACCAGGAAGTTTCGCGTCCGACGACTATTCCGGGATTTGGCAGAGAGCTGAAGTCCGAGGAAATGGTCATCAACATGGGGCCGCAACATCCATCGACCCACGGTGTGTTGCGTCTTGAGCTCGTCGTGGATGGCGAAGTTGTTGTTGATATGATCCCTCACATTGGTTATCTGCACCGCTGCTTCGAAAAGCATGCCGAGCACATGACCAATTACCAGCAGGTGATTCCGTACTGTGACCGCATGGATTACATCGCGTCCATGAACAACGATCTCGGCTATGCGATTGCATGCGAACGCTTGCTCAATATCAAAGTTCCGGAACGCGTTGAATATATTCGCGTCATTATGGCGGAACTGAACCGCATTGGCAGTCATTTGATTGCCATCGGCACGTATGGAATGGACATCGGCGCGTTTACGCCGTTTCTGTACGCGTTTCGCGACAGGGAACGCATTCTTGATATCTTTGAGCAAACGTGTGGCGCGCGGTTGCTGTACAATTACATCTGGATCGGAGGACTTTCGCATGATGTGCCGACCAACTTCCAGGAGAAGGTGAAGGACTTCTGCAAGTATTTCCGTCCGAACATCAAAGAGCTGAACGACCTGCTTTCCTACAACAAGATTTTTATTGAACGCACTGCCAACGTCGGCGTTCTTCCGGCTGATGTTGCCATCAATTACGGCGTCAGCGGACCTGTTCTTCGCGGTTCAGGCGTTGCTTGGGATTTGCGCAAGGATGATCCGTATTCGATTTATGACCGTTTCGATTTTGAGATTCCCGTGGGCGATGGAAAGATGGGAACGCTGGGCGATTGCTGGGATCGTTACATGGTGCGGGTGCGCGAAATGGAACAAAGCTTGAACATCATTGAGCAGGCGATTGACAAGATTCCTGCTGGTGATGTCCAATCAGCAGTGCCGAAAAGGATTCGTCCTGATTCATCCGATATTTATGTCCGCACCGAAACACCCAAAGGTGAACTTGGTTACTACATCGTGGCAGATGGTACGACGAGCCCGTTTCGTGTCAAAGTGAAGTCGCCCTGTTTTGTCAATCTTTCCGCGCTTCCGGCAATGTCCCGCGGCGCGATGATTGCCGACGTGATTGCCATTCTCGGCAGTATTGATATTGTTCTCGGCGAGGTGGACCGGTGAAAGAACTTCTCATCGACATCCTGCAGAACGAGGTCCTCGTGTATGTGTTGATGGCATTCGTGCCGCTGTTGTGGATTCTTCCGTTCGCTTTGTTTGCAGTCTGGTGGGAACGGAAAATCGCCGCGCACATGCAGGATCGGCTTGGTCCGATGCGTGTTGGAGGCTGGCATGGATGGGCACAAACCATTGCCGATATTCTTAAGCTTATTCAAAAAGAAGACGCTGTTCCGACCGCGGCGGACAAACTTCTTTTTGCGCTTGCGCCGTTTGTTGTGTTTCTCGGATCGTATGCCGCCTTCGCGGCAATTCCCTTCAGCGCCGCATACGTCGGAAGCGAAATCAATATCGGACTCTTCTTCGTCCTCTCGATTTCTTCCCTTGTGGTCGTCGGACTTTTGATGGCAGGTTGGGCTTCGAATAATAAATGGTCTTTATTCGGTGCGTTGCGATCTGCCGCGCAGATAGTCAGCTATGAAATTCCGGTCGCTGTGGCGTTGCTTGCGGTGGTGATGGTTGTCGGCTCATTTGACCTGCAGGAAATCAATCGCGCACAATCCGGGATGTTCTGGAATTGGTTCGTCTTTCAGAAATTCCCGTTTCTTTTTATTGCCTGCATCATCTACTTTGTAGCTTCACTGGCAGAAGTGAATCGCACTCCGTTTGATATTCCCGAAGCCGAGTCAGAACTTGTTGCAGGATACCACACAGAGTATGGCGGGATGAAGTTTGCCCTCTTCTTTCTTTCGGAGTATGCAAACATGTTCGCCGTT
>CAZJYO010000253.1:0-3952 GCA_964550275.1 uncultured Chitinophagales bacterium | reverse complement strand
GCTGAGTGCAACCGGACAAATCATCGGACCGTTCCCCAATGAACGCTACAAAACAGAATTCATGGTGATGTACAAGGGGGATATTCTGTTGCTTTACACAGATGGCGTCTCAGACGCGAGCAACGAGAACCGCGAAATGTACGGCGAGCGACGGCTGGTGGAGAAACTGCGCGAGCACCGGCAGCGGACCCCGAAGGAAATAACCCAGCTTATCCTCGAAGACGTACAGAAGCACAACCGCCTGCAGGAATTTTCAGACGACAAGACGCTGGTGGTGATTAAGAAAACGCGGTAGCTACTTCGTTATCACCATCTTCTTCGTTTCGGTGAAGTCGGGTGCATTGAGGCGATAAAAATAAATTCCCGTCGGCAGGTCGGCTTTCTCGAAGCTCACTTCATATGTTCCCGGCTGTTGCTCACCCTCAAAAATCAGCGCTACTTCCTGTCCGAGGAGATTAAACACTGCAAGCCGCACCCAGCCGCTTTTGGGAATGCTATACTTTATGCTTGTGGTCGGATTAAAGGGATTGGGAAAATTCTGTTCCAGTGATTTTCTGCTTGGCCCATACAGTTCTTCGCGCACGGGAGTAATAATTGAAATTCCAAACCCCCGAAATCCATTGCTGGTCACTGTGACCGATCCATCGGAAGCTCGCACGCGCCAGTAATAGGTGCGCGATTGCTCCGGTAACGTTGCGGACAACGACGTTCCGGTCCCCGCAGGTAAATTCATCAGAAAGCCGCTGTTGAATGTTTCCACCGTGTCGATCTGAAGCGTGTACGTCAGCGTATCGAGATCAACATCAATCGCGTTTTCCCACGTGAAATGCACCTGCGGGTCAACTCCTTCAAAACTCAAGGTCGAATCATTGGCTGGCGAAACAAGCGCGAAACTCTGCGGCGGGTCGTTCACATTGGCAACCGTGATGCTAAAAAGCTGGTCGGCAGAACCTGCGCCGTTCGTCGCACGAATCCTGACGCCGTGCGTTCCCTGCAGCGCCTGTTCATTTGTCGGCGTCCAGCGAATCGTCCAAGTCGAAGAATCCACAACCATGCCCTCTGGGCCGTTGATGATTTTCAATCCCGGCGGCGTGCCTGTGAACGTCGGCGTGTAGGTGTATTGAACTTCCTCTGTGGCATTCAGCACGGGTGAAGATGCGAATGCGGGAATAACCGGACGAAGCCGGAGAATCCTGTTTGCGGTGTACGGACCATTCGCAAGATAAATATTGCCGTCAGGGCCGATCTCCACGTCTGCAAACCCCGAGCCGTACGTAAAGAACGTCGAGAACGAACCCGGCACGATCGTATCGCCGTCAGCGGTCAACGTAACGCTCCACACCGTTGGCGTACTGTTTCCTGAGAAGAGAAGCTTTCCATCGAGGCGGGGAAAAGCGTTGCCGCGGTACACGACAACGCCGGTCAGCGCCGGAAGATTGCTTGGGAAATAGTAAAGCGGACGTTTATAAACCGGGTTGGTGCCGTACGTGCAGTTTCCATCCACAGGCCATCCCATGTTTCCCTTGCGCGGAACGCGGTTCACTTCATCGTTGCAACTCGGACCGTTTTCCGAACAATACATTATTCCCGTTAA
The DNA here is from genome assembly GCA_964550275.1 of uncultured Chitinophagales bacterium. GTDB lineage: Bacteria > Bacteroidota > Ignavibacteria > UBA10030 > UBA6906 > CAZJYO01. Next base: position 2,358 of record CAZJYO010000253.1, on the reverse strand, counting down.
GGGATCGAATGTGAAATCAAAGCTGTTCCTGTGGCCAACGGACCAGAACGCTTTTCCGACCCACGGATTGTCTGCTGGAATTGAACCGTCGGAATTCAACCTGAGAATCTTCCCGCGCAAATTGCCCGCGGAGGTGTCTTGCGAATTGGATGTTGTCGCGTACTCACCAAAGGATGCGTAGAGTTTTCCATCCGGACCGAAATGAATATTGCCGCCGTTATGGTTTGACGCGCCGTTGTTGCGCGGGACCGTAACGATGGGTTGCGGAGCGACGCCGACGCCGCTGGAATCCCTGTAGCGAACGACTGTGTTATTGCGCGAGCCGGACATTGTATAAAAGATATAGACGTATGGAGAATCGGGATACTGCGGGTGAATGGTGATGCCGAGAAGTCCCTGCTCGCCCGAGCCCGTAACGCTGACGGTCACGAAGGGATTCGCGCGCAATCCGGCAATCGGATGGAACACTCTTACGCGTCCTGCGTTCTTCTCTGTAAAGAAAAACGTCCCGCTGTTATCCGGCGTGAATGCGATACAGGTGGGGAACGCAATAGCCGGACTCGCGGCCAGCGTATCGAGCTGGTACTGCTGCGCGTACGCCGGGAGTTGCAACAGGAACAATGAAAGAATGGTGAATCGTCGTAGCGCTTGGTTCATTCAGCTCCAGATGTTCTTGCCATGAGAATACGCACGAAAGCGCGGAAAGTCAAGAAGGGATAGGTGTTGCTTTCTCTAGAAGAAAGTAACCAAAGAATCCGCGAAATCAGAACGCACGCCTGCGTGCCGGAACGTTGCACTTCGGCGTGCAGGCACGAATCACTCTCCACCCCGCTTGCCGTCATTTCGGAAAACCGGCTGGAATGAGTCCTGTTCCGAAATGATACCCCTTCGAGTGATTCTTCCTCCGCGCTCAGCCTTAGATTTCGCGGGCTTAGAAAGTGTAAATAGGCTTAGACAATTCCGGACATGGCATTTCGAATAAGTGTTCTGGTAAGTACCACGCTCTCCGAAGTCGACGGATGTGTGGGTTGGCAAAATGTACTGAGCTTTGTGATTTCGGTGTTTTTCATGTGCATGGAAACCTGCTTACCGGAATCACACCTAAACCAGGCAAGCGTCAACGAAGCTTGTGGGTTTCGACTTCGGACAGTTCTCTCCCGCAACTATCATAGGTACTATTGAGCGGGATGCCTTCGGCATTTGGTTCTTTCTCTTTCGGAAGAGAAAGAACAATCATTTTTTATACAGATACGCCGACTTCACCAACTGCGCCTGCTTTCCATCGTGTACAGCGAACATCGCGCCGGAATAAATCGAAGCGCTCCCGAATTCACCCCGCTTGTTGACGGCGTAGAACTTCACATCGAAGTCCGGTCTGCCATTCGCATCCTGGAGTCGCGCCATTTTGTTGTGGTCAACGATCCGTTTGCACACATCCAGGCATGCCTGTTCCGGTGATTTACCCTGTCGCATGAATTCCACCACCATGAAACTGCTGCAGTTGATCAGGTTCGCCTCGCCGCGCCCGGTGGAACCCGCGGAGCCGACTTCATTATCGCAATACAACCCCGCGCCGATAATCGGCGAATCCCCGACGCGCCCGGGAATCTTGAACGCAAGTCCGCTTGTGGTGGTAACGCAGGAAATGTTGCCCTTGAGGTCAATGCCGCTGCAATGAATCGTGCCGGTGTTTCGGATGAACGGCTCGAAACGTTCGCCGATGCCTTTGTCTCTTTCTGTGTGCTTGGGAAGCCAATCGTCCACCGGCGAAAGAGATTCCTTCCACTTCAGCCACTCTTCGCGTGATTCGTCCGTGAGAAGATTTTCCTCCTTGAAGCCGTGTGCTTTTGCAAACCGTAGCGCGCCTTCGCCAACGAGAAGCATGTGATCGGTTCGCTCCATCACCATGCGCGCAACTTTGGATGGATTTTTGATATTGCGCAACGACGCAACTGCGCCGCCGCGGTGTGTCGGCCCGTGCATCACCGCGGCGTCAAGTTCAACGACGCCTTCTTCATTTGGCAATCCGCCATAACCGACGCTCGTGTCCTTGGGGTCGTCTTCGACAATGTTCACGCCCGCGATCACAGCGTCAAGCGCATCGGAGCCGGAGCGTATCATTTCCATGGCTTTGGCGATTGCCTGCATGCCGTTGGCGCTGGCGACGACCACGGACTTGACGGGCGTGATGGTTCCGACCTGTTGCGCGGCAGTTGAAGCCAGTGCCGGAGCGACGAGCGTGCCGGCTCCAATCGCGGCGGTTTGTTTCAGGAACGTGCGGCGTGTTGATGACATGGAGTTCTTTCGCAATGGTTAAACGATGGAGCTAAGAAAGCAGGGGAAGGGAAGAAAAGCAAG
>CAZJYO010000252.1:0-3967 GCA_964550275.1 uncultured Chitinophagales bacterium | reverse complement strand
TTCGCAATGGTTAAACGATGGAGCTAAGAAAGCAGGGGAAGGGAAGAAAAGCAAGACGGAGTTAATCGCCCTTCGTTGATTTTCCCTCTGATTTTGCGTTCCTTTTCACACAGTTTCTGCACGTTCACCCGGGGTTTCCCTCTCATCCGATGTCTACGCCGCTCATGAAGCAATACTCCCAGGTCAAAGCGAAGTATCCCGAAACGATTCTATTGTTTCGGATGGGTGACTTCTTTGAGACTTTCGAAGAAGACGCGCGGCTCACCTCAAAAGTTCTCGGCATAACGCTGACACGGCGCGGCAATGGCGCATCGGGTGAAGTCCCGCTCGCCGGATTTCCCCATCACGCGCTTGAAGCATATCTCCCGCGGCTGCTTAAAGCCGGTCACCGTGTTGCCGTCTGTGAACAGCTTGAAGACCCAAAGTTCGCCAAGGGTATTGTGAAGCGTGACGTTGTCGAAGTCGTCTAACCTGGAGTCGCTTTTTCCGAGAAGGTTCTGGAACAGAAACAGAACAACTATCTCGCCGCGATCGCGCTTCCTTCAGCCATTGTTCCATCAGAAGAGATTATCGGGCTTGCGTGTATAGACGTTTCGACGGGGGAATTTTGGACCACCGAACTTCCTCTTGCCGGACTCGCGGATCAAATAAGAAATATCGGACCCTCTGAAATTCTGGTTCAACGCCGCGACGAGGCAACGTTGCGACAACTGTTGGGGCCGCACTATTCGGGTATCTATTCAAAGATGGAAGATTGGATATTTAACCGCGACTACGCGTATGAATTGCTTGTGAGTCATTTTCAGACAACATCGCTGAAAGGTTTTGGCATCGAGGAAATGTCGGCAGGCGTTGTTGCCGCTGGCGCGACCATGAGTTACTTACAAGAGACGCAGAAATCCAATCTTCTTCACCTGAAGAAAATCTCGCGCCTTGATGTCGGGGACGTGATGGTTCTCGACCCTTCCACAAAGCGCAATTTGGAAATCACCTCGTCGCTTTCCGGTGCGACGGACGGGACTTTGTTCTCTGTCCTCGACCAAACACAAACGCCGATGGGCGGACGCCTGTTGAAACGATGGATCAACCAGCCGCTGAAACGCGCTGGCGCCATCAATGAACGACTCGATGCGGTGCGCGATTGGGTTGAACACAAGGACATCAGCAAGAAAACGCGCGAGCTGTTTGTCCACATTGGTGATCTTGAACGTCTCATCGCGAAAGTCTGCACCGGCCGCGCGAACCCGCGCGAGATCAATGCGCTCAAAGCTATGCTTGTCGCGGTGGATTCCATCGCGGAAACAACAGCGGGTCTGAATGCGGCAATGCTCGTCTCGTTGCGCGACAGTCTGGTTCCAATGCAAAAACTTTCCTCGCGCATCGAAGCCGTGCTTGAACCGGATCCACCTCTCGCGCTTGCCGACGGCGGAATAATTCGGAACGGGTTCAATGTCGAGTTGGACGAACTGCGCTCGCTTGCATCGAGCGGCAAGGGATGGATCGCCGACATGCAGATGAAGGAGCGGGAGCGCACAGGTATTTCCTCGCTGAAGGTCGGATTCAATAATGTGTTTGGTTACTACATCGAGGTGACCAACACGCACAAGGACAAGATTCCGACAGACTACATTCGGAAGCAAACACTCACCGGTGCTGAGCGCTACATTACGCCGGAGTTGAAAGAGTACGAAGAGAAGATCCTTCACGCTGAAGAAAAGACGCTGACTCTCGAAACGCGACTGTTTAATGAATTGCGCATGGAGATCGCGGGCCACGCGGAAAGCATTCAACAGAACGCGAGAGCCGTTGCTTCGCTCGATTGCCTCCTTTCGCTCGCAACCATAGCTGTTGAGTATGATTATGTCCGTCCGGAAGTCAACGACTCAACAGTGCTGGACATCGTCGAAGGCCGCCATCCGGTAGTTGAACGGCTTCTTCCTCCAGGCGAGAAATACACGCCTAATGACGTCCGCCTCGATACGGAGAATGAACAAGTCCTCGTCATCACCGGACCGAACATGAGCGGGAAATCAAGCTTCCTGCGTCAGACCGGATTGATTGTTCTGCTTGCGCAGATCGGAAGCTTCGTTCCTGCGGCGAAAGCCGTTATTGGCGTCGTCGACAAAATCTATACACGTGTTGGCGCCAGCGATAATATCACCGCCGGTGAAAGTACGTTCCTCGTGGAGATGCACGAGGCAGCGCATATTATTAACACCGCGACGCGCAACAGTCTCATTCTGCTGGATGAAGTCGGTCGCGGCACAAGCACGTTCGACGGCATCAGTATTGCATGGGCATTGACGGAATACCTGCACAACCGGATCGGCGCTCGGACATTGTTCGCAACACACTATCATGAATTGAACGAACTTGCCGATCTTCTTCCACGCGTGAGAAATTACAAAGTGGATGTGCGCGAGTACGGCGACAAGGTGGTGTTCCTTCACAAGGTTACACCGGGGTCGGCTGACCATTCGTTCGGTATTCATGTTGCAAAGATGGCCGGACTTCCGGAGGAAGTCACCGACCGCGCAAAACATCTCTTGAAAAATCTTGAAGGGTCGGAATTGACCGTTCATGCTTCAGGAGAAGGCAACGGGGCCACGAAGAAGAAAGGTCGCGTCATGCCGGAAGTGCAGATGACACTTTTTGAAATGAAGGATGATGTACTGCGGAACGAGTTGATGAAACTTGAACTCGACAAGATGACGCCGCTGGATGCGATGAAAACCCTTGCCGAACTCCAGAAGAAAACCGGTGAAGCGTAGCGCATGACGTTCTCCTCGCTGCTGGAAGAATTCAAGAAGCGCAATGTTCGGAAGACGCTTGCCATCTATCTCAGCTCTGCGCTGACCGGTATCGGTGTGATTAAACTGTTCCAGGAAGCATTCGGCATTCCGGCGTTCCTGTTTCCCGTAAGCGTCGCGCTGTTGACGTTCGGTTTGGGCAATGTGCTGGTGTTTGCATGGTATCACGGCGAGCAGGGAGGCCAGCGCGTTCGACTCCGGGAGATGCTTCTTCATGCGGCGTTCCTTGCTTGCGGCGTTTTCCTGGCGTTTCGTGTTGCGGAGACTCCCGGAAAAATCGAAGTGCCCGGCGGGACGAAATCTATTGCGGTCCTTCCGTTCAAGAACCTCGGCGAATCAAAAGAGGATGAATACTTCAGCGACGGGATGACGGAAGATATCCTTACACAGCTTTCTAAGATTGGGGATTTGCGCGTCATCTCCCGAACCACCATGATGAAGTACAAAGAGTCGGGGAAGAGCGTCCGCGAAATCGGTGATGACCTTGATGTCACGACTGTTCTGGAGGGAAGCGTCCGCCGTGATGGGAGCCGTATCCGGATCGTCAGTCAGTTGATCAACGCCGAAACCGATGAGCACCTCTGGGCCGAAACGTATGACCGTGAAATGACCAACGTGTTCGAGATTCAGAGTGATGTCGCACGGCAGATTGCCGCGGCACTGAAGGCGAAGCTTTCACCGGAGGAGATTACGCGGATCGAACACAAACCGACCAACAACGTGGATGCGTATGCCTATTATCTCAGGGGCAGGGATCATTACTACAGATATCAGGCGGAAGACAACCAGAAAGCCATCGAGTTTTTTAAGCGCGCGCTTGTGCTGGACTCATCGTATGCATTGGCATTAGCGGGACTCGGCGACGCGTATTGTCAGAACGTACAAAAGTTCATGTTCCCCGTTGAATGGTATGACTCGGCGATTGCCGATAGCAGAAGAGCAATAGCGATCAATCCATCGTTGGCCGAAGGACATAAAGCGCTGGCATTTGCCTATGAAGGTAAGGGCAGAGTGCAAGAAGCGTTGTCTGAATACCGGACGGCGGTGAATTTGAACCCGAACTACTCGGCGGCGATTGCCAATCTTGGATCGCTTACGCAGGGTCTTGGCAATCTGGATGAAGCGCACAAGCTGTTGACCAAGGCCGTTTCGCTCGC
>CAZJYO010000251.1:0-3974 GCA_964550275.1 uncultured Chitinophagales bacterium | reverse complement strand
CGGCGTATCTTTCTCTGCGCGAAGCTGGTGTGCCATCGTTCCTGTTTGAAAGCGTCGAGCCCAACGAAAAGATCGGGCGATACTCATTCATTGGCATCGCGCCGGTGCTTCTCATCACCGCCAACGGAAGGAAACTCACCATCAGGGAAGGAACGCGAACCAAGGAATGCACCGAGAGCATCTTCGAAGCGCTTCAGCATTATTCGTCGCAATATCGAACGGCTCCGCTCGAGAATATGCCCGGATTGACTGGTGGTTTCGTCGGGTTTATCGGCTATGATTGCGTTCGCTCTCTTGAAGACATTCCGCCATGCAAGAATCCTTCTGATGTTCCTGATGCAATCATGGGACTGTTCACGACGATCATTCAATTTGACCACGCCCGTCAACTTTCTGCCATCATCCATAATACCGTACTCACAAGCGATACTCCCGTTTCTGCTCAATATGCGAACGCAGTGAAGTCCGTAGAATCCGTTGAACTGAAGTTGAAGCGACCGCCGATTGTCACTCACACGTTTGGCGGCAAGCTTGAGCATGCGAGTGAAAAATGTACCGAAGCCGATTTCGTTGCGAAGGTGGAGAAAGCGAAAGAGTATATTGTCGAAGGGGATATTTTCCAGGTTGTTCTTTCCCGACAAGTTTCCGTTCCATATGTCGGCGATCCGTTTAGTGTATATCGTGCGCTTCGCGTCGTCAATCCATCGCCGTATTTGTTCTACATTGATTTCGGTGACATCCGGTTGATTGGTTCATCGCCCGAAGTTCTTGTGAAAGTGCAATCAGGCACGGTCACTGTACTTCCAATTGCAGGCACACGCCCGCGCGGAAAAACCATGGATGATGATTTGGCGATGGAAGCCGAACTCCTTAAAGATAAAAAGGAACTTGCCGAACACGTGATGCTTGTTGATCTTGGGAGAAACGACGTCGGATCTGTTTGCAAACCGGGCAGTGTTTCTGTTCCTGTGTATGCGAAAGTCGAGCGCTTCTCGCACGTGATGCACATTGTTTCTGAGGTGAAGGGCGAGTTGGATTCAGGCAAGACAGGCGTCGACGCGCTGAAACGTTGTTTTCCCGCCGGAACTGTTTCCGGTGCTCCGAAGGTCCGCGCAATGGAAATCATTAGCGACCTTGAAGAACGAGATCGAGGTGTATATGCAGGCGCTGTTGGTTACGTTGGATTGAATGGCTCAGTAGATACGTGTATTGCCATCAGAACCATCGTTGCGCGTGAAGGTGCATTGCTCATTCAGGCGGGCGCTGGAATTGTTGCCGACTCTGTTCCAGAATTAGAATATCGCGAGACCCAAAACAAAGCCAGAGCGCTTCTTGAAGCAATTCGATTGGCTTCGAGTGGCTTGTCGCTTTCAGGAAACAGTGGATTGCCGGAACTGCACCAATGATTTTCGTCGTTGACAACTACGATTCGTTCACGTACAACCTTGTCCAACTTCTCGGCGTGTTGAAACAAGATGTTGTGGTTCGTCGAAATGATGAGACAACCATTGATGAAATTCGTGGCTTGAATCCTGACGGAATTCTGATTTCTCCCGGACCCGGGCGCCCTGAGAACGCAGGTGTTTCAGTTGATGTTGTGAAGAAACTCGGTTCATCTATTCCAGTGTTCGGAGTTTGCCTTGGTCATCAGGCCATCGGTCTTGCCTTTGGAGGGTCAATCGTCCATGCCCCCACCTTGATGCACGGAAAAACATCCGAGGTCAGGCATGATGGATCAGAACTTTTCTCCGGCGTTGAGAATCCATTCACCGCAACGCGGTATCATTCACTCGTAGTTTCTCCCGATGGGCTGCCTGATGAACTCGCGGTTACGGCCACAACCGAAAACGGCGTCATCATGGGACTGCAACACAAATCGTTGCGCATTACGGGTGTTCAATTCCATCCTGAATCCATTCTCAAGGAAGCGGGGAAGCAGATTCTCCACAACTGGATCGGGATGCAAAAGAGACCATGAAGCGCTATATTGAAAAGTGTCTCGCGGGTGTTGATCTCACGGCTGATGAATCGGCGAAAGCGCTTGATGTAATCATGACGGGAGCGGCAACGGATGCTCAGATTGCCGGTTTGCTTGTAGCCCTGCGGGCAAAAGGGGAATCGGTTACGGAGCTTGTTGGGTTCGCCCGGACAATGCGCGAGAAAGCAATTCCGCTTACCGTTGATGACCCTGACGCAATGGATATTGTCGGCACCGGCGGCGATTGTACCGGTACGTTCAATATCTCGACCGCTGTTTCTTTTGTTGTCGCAGGAGCCGGCATAACGGTGGCGAAACACGGCAACCGTTCAGTTTCCAGCAAGTGCGGCAGTGCGGATGTTCTTCAGGCGCTCGGAGTGAATACACAACTTGAACCGCAGCGTGTTGAAGCTTGCATCAACTCGGTTGGTATCGGATTCATGTTTGCGCCGGTGTTTCATCCGGCGATGAAGTTTGCGGCAAAGACTCGCTCGGAGTTGGGGATCCGTACGATCTTTAATATGCTTGGTCCATTAACGAATCCAGCCGGAGTAAAAAGGCATTTGCTTGGCGCTTTCAGTACGTCGGCGGCCGAAAAGATGGCGAATGCTTTGAAAGAGCTCGGCACAACGAGAGGTTCAGTGGTTCACAATGAAGAGGGAATGGACGAAGTTGGTTTGGGAAAACCGACGGTAACATACAACGTCGAGAACGGACAGGTTTCAAGTCGGGATATTGATGCAAACGATTTCGAACTGACGAATGTGCCACTCTCTGCAATGCTTGGCGGGACGCCTGAACTTAACGCAGAAATCATTTTGAATATCCTTAAAGGCGAACGGGGAACAAAGCGGGATGTCATTCTTGCGAATGCTTCACTTGCCTTGTGTATCGCAGGCAAATCATCCAATCTGAAAGATGGAGTTCGTTTTGCGGCGGAATCAATTGATAGCGGCAAGGCGCTAAGGGCTCTCGACGATCTCAGGTCATTTACCAACAAGCAATGAATTTTCTCGAATCGATTCTCGAACACAAGAAAGCTGAGATTGCCGGACGAAAGAAGTCGGTACTGCGAAGTCAGCTTGAAGATATGCCGAAGTATTCGTATCCGCGGCTTTCCCTGCGTTCCGCGCTGATGGACAAAGAGTTGGCGGTGATCGCAGAAATAAAGAAGGCGTCGCCGTCGAAGAATGTCATCCGCGAACAGTTTGATCCGCTTCAACTCGCGCGTGAATACATGCAGGGAGGCGCCTCCGCGCTTTCGGTTCTTACAGATGAGCGATTCTTCCAAGGCAGACTCGATTTCATAGAGAAGATGAGAAACTTTGTATCCATTCCAATTCTCATGAAGGATTTTGTTGTTGATCCTTATCAGTTGTATGAGGCAAAAGCATTCGGAGCGGACGCTGTCCTGCTTATCGTGGCGGCGTTGGAAGCAAAGGAGCTCAATGAATTGCATGATCAAGCGACCGAATTGGGTCTTGAGTGCCTCGTTGAAGTTCATTCCGAGGAAGATATTGACAAGCTTGACGTCCAACGATGCAGTCTCGTCGGAATTAACAACAGAGACTTGATGACGTTTGAGACGGATATCCTGACATCGTTGAAACTCAAAAAGTATTTGCCACACCCGGTGACCGTGGTGAGCGAAAGCGGGATTTCATCGGCCCGGGATCTTGAGATCCTTGCCGATGTAGGGATTCATGCGGTTCTTATTGGTGAGCATTTCATGCGGTCACAGAATCCGGGTAAATGTCTTGCCGAACTAATTGCCGAGGCGACGGGAAGCCCTTCATGAAAGTGAAGGTGTGCGGCATTACCAATGCCGAGGATGCAGAGGTAGCGATTCGATGCGGGGCCGATGCACTGGGGTTTATTTTTGCCGGGGAAAGTCCGCGGCGGGTTTCTCCGGATGTCGCACGGAAGATTATTGAACAACTGCCGCCGTTTGTCACGCCTGTTGGCGTTGTTGTGAATGAATCACGCGAGAGAATTG
>CAZJYO010000250.1:0-3997 GCA_964550275.1 uncultured Chitinophagales bacterium | reverse complement strand
GGAATTTTTTCTTCCACGCCTTGAAGCTCATTTCTATTTGAAATGCATATCCGTTGGATTTGATCCCGTCCAAATCGATGGCTTCCAGGACGGTCCGCCGGAAACACTTGAATCCGCCGGTCGCGTCCGTGAGCGGCAGTCCGGTAATGAGGCGTGTGTACACATTCGCGGAATAGCTGAGCAACAGCCGCTGCATCGGCCAGTTCAGGATGCGCACACCGCCGATATAACGCGATCCGAGCACCAAGTCAGCCGATTCGATCTTCTTGAGGAAATTCGGAATCTCCTTCGGGCTGTGGGAAAAATCAGCATCCATTTCCATCACGAACTCGTACCCGCGTTGAAGGGCGAATTTGAACCCGGCAACGTATGCCGTTCCGAGCCCCATCTTGCCTTCACGCTCAAGCAAATGAATCCGCCCGTCCTTCGCCATCATCTCCTTGACCATTTTTGCCGTGCCGTCCGGCGAGTTGTCATCGACAACCAACACTTCGACCTCGGGGGATTGTCCGAGCACCGCAGGAATCAGACGGTCCACATTTTCTGATTCATTGAATGTGGGAATAACAACCAGAACTTTTGACATGAACAAGTACTTACTGTTGATGGAATTCAGAAATGGCGTTACAAACAAAAGACTGCTGTTCCTCCGTCAACTCCGTATGCATGGGAAGCGAGATTACTTCCCCGCATGCTTTCTCCGTTACCGGATAGTCGCCCTTGTGAGAACCGGCGATGGCAAATGCTTTCTGGAGATGAAGAGGAATCGGATAATAGATGCCATGCGGTATCCCCCTCGATTTCAGATGATCTGCGAGCTGGTCCCTCCGGGATGTACGGATGGTGTACTGGTGAAAAATGTGTTCAACATCAGGAGCAATGGACGGCAGTGTCACCGGCAGATGTTTCAGCATGGCGTCATAGCGCTTTGCCGCGCGCTGGCGTTCTGCATTCCATTGATCAAGGTACTTGAGTTTCACGCCCAGTATGGCTGCTTGCATGGAATCCAACCGGCTGTTAACGCCGAGCATTTCATGGTGGTAGCGAACGCTGGAACCGTGTGATACAATCATTCTCAATGTCCGCGCCGCATGTTCATCATCCGTCACAACCATCCCTGCGTCGCCGAATGCCCCGAGATTTTTGCTCGGGAAGAAACTGATGCAGGAAATATCGCCAAAGGTGCAGACCTTTTTGCCCCGGTACGATGCGCCGAAGGCCTGTGCCGCGTCTTCAATCACTTTCAAGTTTCGCCGACGTGCAATCTCCATGATCGGTTCCATATCCGCCGGCTGTCCGTACAAGTGGACAGGAATAATCGCCTTTGTGCGTGGTGTAATGTTCTTTTCGATTCCGGCAGGATCAATGTTGTATGTCATCGGATCGATGTCAACGTACACCGGTTTTGCACCGAGCAGAACAATCGTCTCTGTCGTCGCCACAAAACTGAAAGGCGTGGTGATTACTTCGTCGCCCGGACCAATCCCGTACGCCATCATCGCGATCTGGAGCGCATCTGTCCCCGAAGCACATGCCACCGCAAAGCGCGTCCCGAGATATGTTGCCGCAGAGTTCTCAAAAGCGCTCACGGCGGGACCCAGAATGAACTGGCCGGAGTCCATCACAGAACGAACCGCCTCATCCACCTCGCGCTGGATCTTCCTGTACTGACCGACGACGTCAACCATCTGGATCTGGACGGATGAAGCGGCTCCCATGGTCAGCGGCCTCTTCCGAGAAGCATATGATACACCGTACTCAGCATAATTTTGAAGTCCATCCTGAGGGACATGTTTTCAATATAAAAAAGGTCGTACTGCACTTTCTTCCTCACGTCATCAATCGTTTCATCATAGGTATGCTTCACTTGCGCCCATCCGGTAATACCGGGCCTGACTTTCAGCCGGCGTGAGTAGAGTGGAATCTCCTTTGACAACTGCGCAACAAATACCGGCCGTTCCGGGCGCGGCCCCACAAGACTCATATCGCCCTTCAGAACATTCCATGCCTGAGGAATTTCATCAAGATGAAGCTTCCTCAGTATTTTGCCCGTGCGCGTCACGCGAGGATCTTGTTTACCAGCCCATTGTGGTCCGGCCTTCTCCGCATCCTTCCTCATTGTACGAAACTTCAAAATGGGGAACACCATCCCATCCTTGCCAACTCTTTCCTGCCGGTAGATAACGGGTCCGTCTGATTCGAGTTTGATAATCATGCCGATCAGCATCCAAAAAGGCATTCCTACAACCAATACCACTGAAGCCACAGAGACGTCAAGAATTCTTTTGAGACTTTCTTCCCACGGTGACATCAGTTGAGGACTGATCTCAATCAAGGGAAAGCCGTAGATTTGATTTGTCCTCGCCTGGCCGCTGATAATATCGTAGAGATCCGGGATAATTTTCAGCCCCACTTTTCTTGAGTTGCACTGGCCGATGATATCCAGCAAATGCTCATGTTCGGACGAGTCCAGTGCAATCAGCACCTGTTTGATGTCGCCTTCCGCAAGAACATCGTGGAGATTCCGAATGGAGCCGAGCGTTGGCAATCCTTCGGGAGATCGCATATGGTCTGAAAGCCCTGCATACCCCACGACACTATAGCCCAACGCCGGATATTTTTTAACATCGCGATACAACTGCGCGGCTTTATCGGGATTTCCGACGATAATAGTTTTGCTCGCGCCGATACCTGCCATGAGCATGCGGCGCTGGATGCTGCGGATGAGAAGCCGGCCGGTTCCGACAAAGACCAGCATGATCCCCCAGTATGCAACGATGAGGAAACGGGAATTGGCGCCGATGTTCTTGCCCTGGTCATCAACAAACACCACGAAGAAAAGAAACAGGCAACCGAACGTAATCGTTTTGAACAGCAGGGCGAGTTCATCAAATCGCGATGCGGCGTACCAAGGACGGTAGAGGCCGACCATGAAGAAGACGAGGAGCCAGAACGCATACACCAGCAACAGCGGAGCCAGAATATCCGGTTCATAATTGACGCTGATGATGCCGCTTCTCACCCGCAGTACATAGTAGAAAGACCAGCCGAGTGAGATCATGATCAAATCGGTCATCAGGAGCAGGAGTATTTCCGTTTTGCGCGGCATGAGTTGTCAAGTATGGAGCTTTGACGAAACAAGCTCGTTATACGATCGCATGATTTGTTCATAGGAGTACTTTGTCACGGCGGCGTTTCTTGCTCTGCCACCCATTTCTTCGAGTTCTGCTCTTCTTTCCGATGCTTCCCGGACGGCCTTTGCCAGGCCTTCGACGTCACCCGGAGGAACCACCCAGCCAATCCGCTCTTCAAGGACAACCTTTGCGAGTTCAGAGTCTGCGTCCGCAACTGCAAGCACCGGTCTTCCGGCCGCAAGAATATTGTACATTCTGCTTGGGACTGAAACGCCCGCCATTCCCGGCATAAATGTTACAATGGCAATGTCACATGCGGTAAGCGACACTCCGAGGGAATCCCTGTCTTGCGGAGGGAGGATGGTGACATTCGATAACACACGTTCGCCGACCTGTTGATGGAGCCAGTGTTTCTTTGCTCCGCTTCCGATAAGAAGAAAATGAATACGCTCATTTGCGGAGAGAAGCGAAGCCGCCTCAACAATGTATTCCAAGCCGTGCGTCCTCCCCATGTTACCGGAGTATTGAACAACAAACTTGTCCAAAAGTCCAAGCTTTGCAAGAAGGCCATTCCCCTGTTTTGCCGCCGGAACAACGCGTTCTGTATCGCCCCAATTGTGAATGATCGAGACCTTGCCATTGGGATGTGGAACACTTTCCTCCACAAGTTTTCGCATATCACGGCCAAGAACGATGATATGATCCATGCCGCGATACAGCCGGCCACTGAACCACGAGAGTACACGCCAGAACATGCTCTCTTTGGTGATCATGCCGGTAGCGGCCAGAACATCAGGGTAGACGTCATGGACGAGCAGCCAGCATCTCGCTCCTCTCAAGAGCGTGGCAAGCAAGATACTATA
>CAZJYO010000249.1:0-4021 GCA_964550275.1 uncultured Chitinophagales bacterium | reverse complement strand
CCCAGTCGCTTTACTTCGCACACAGCTTCGAAAATTGCCTGCGCCTGCATCTCCGTAATTTCGGGATAGACAATACCAAGGCGGCAACCCCGATGTCCCAACATCGGATTGAATTCCTTAAGAGATTGGACGCGCTGATGGATGGTCTCCGCGGGAACGCCAATCTTTGCTGATAGATCCTGGATTTCCTTTTCGGTGTGAGGAAGGAACTCGTGGAGCGGCGGATCCAGCGTCCGGATGGTTACCGGCTTGCCGTTCATCTCCCTAAATATACCAACAAAATCGCTTCGTTGCATCGGGAGCAGTTTTTTTAGCGCTTTCCTGCGCCCCTCAACGTCCTGCGCCAGAATCATTTCGCGGACAGCATCAATCCTATCCTCGCCGAAGAACATGTGCTCCGTGCGGCAAAGGCCGATTCCCTCTGCACCGAATGCAATCGCTGTACGGCATTGATCGGGCTGATCGGCATTGGTGCGAATCTTCATCTTCCGGTACTTATCCGCCCACGACATCAACTTCGTGTACTGGAGATAAATGGGCGAGTCGGATGGTTTGAGAGTTTTCTCCAACAATACCTGCACAATTTCCGAGGGCTTTGTATTGACCTTGCCCGCGATGACCTCTCCGGTTGAACCGTCTATGGAAATCCAGTCACCCGCGTTCACCGTTTGTCCATACACGGTCATTTGTCTTCGAACATAATCAATATTGAGGGCTTCACAACCTGCCACACACACCTTGCCCATTTGCCGCGCAACAAGTGCGGCATGCGAAGTCATCCCGCCGCGGGCTGTAAGAATTCCCTCGGACGCATCCATGCCTTTGATGTCCTCGGGGGAAGTTTCGATTCTTACAAGAATCACTTTCTCACCGCGTTTCTTCTGCAACTCCGCATCAGCCGCGCTGAACACCACCCGGCCGCAAGCGGCGCCCGGACCGGCATTCAGGCCTTTTGCGAGAAGCCGGCCTTCGGTAATCGCATGGTGCTTTTGTTCAATATCAAAGATCGGGCGGAGAAGCTGGTTCATCGCGTCGGGTTCGATGCGCATGATTGCTTCATGCTCACTGATCACGCGTGCATCAACCATGTCCATCGCGATCTTGAACGCGGCAAAACCGGTGCGCTTCCCGGAGCGGGTTTGAAGCATGTAGAGTTTCCCGTTCTGGATGGTGAACTCGCAATCCTGCATGTCGCGGTAGTGTCCCTCAAGCACTGATCTGATCTTGAGCAACTGGGAATAGATTTTCGGGCTTTCTTTCTTGAGATGAGAAATCGGCAACGGTGTGCGGATGCCGGCGACGACATCCTCTCCTTGTGCGTTCATCAGGTATTCCCCGTAGAACTCGTTATCTCCCGTCGAAGGATCGCGCGTAAACATAACGCCGGTGCCGCTGTCGTTCCCCATGTTACCAAATACCATCGACTGCACATTCACCGCTGTGCCGATGCTTTCGGAAATGCTGTACAGCTTCCGGTACGCAATAGCACGTTCGTTCATCCATGAACCGAACACTGCGCCGATGGCCCCCCAAAGCTGATCCATGGGATTCTCGGGGAATGCCTTGCCTTTTCTCGACTTGATTGCCTCCTTGAACAACCGCACAAGGTCCTTCAGGTCTTCCGTATCAAGATCCGTGTCGTCAGCGATTCCTTTGCGCTTCTTCCTTTCCTGGATGATTGCTTCGAACGGATCAACCTCCTCCGCTTTCTCCGGTTTCAATCCCAAAACAACATCGCCGTACATCTGGACAAATCTTCTGTATGAGTCATAGGCAAAACGGGGATTCTTCGTCTTCGCAATCAATCCCTGTACCGTCTGATCATTCAGGCCGAGATTCAAAATGGTATCCATCATCCCGGGCATGGAATACGGCGCGCCGGACCTGACAGAAACGAGCAGAGGATCATGAGGATCGCCGAACTTTTTCCCGATGTACCGCTCAACGGAACGGAGCGCCTTGAGAACTTCGGACTCAAGCACACGCGGGTATGACTTCTTTCCCTTGTAGTAGTACGAACAGACGTCGGTGGTGATAGTAAATCCCGGCGGCACGGGAAGACCGATGTTCGTCATCTCAGCGAGATTGGCACCCTTACCGCCGAGAAGAAACTTCATGTCAGCACGACCTTCCGCTTTGCCTTTCCCAAAGAGATACACATATTTTGTTTTCATGCATTGCCCCTGGCGAATAAATTGTCTTTGTCTTTTCCGGTTGACATTGAAACCGCGTCCATAAACTCTGCCAACACACCATTGCACAGCGGATTGTGTGCGTCTTGCATTCGCTCAGGATGCCATTGAACCAGCAAAAGGAATGTTGACTGCCGGTGTTTCCATTCAAGAGCTTCAATGATTCCGTCCTCAGCGCGTGCAGTAACTGCGAGCCCCTCGCCAACCCTATCAACGGCCTGATGATGATTGGTATTCACGCTTCCACGTCCTGACGGAACCAGCGTTTGCAACATTGTCTGCGGTTCGATCAGCACTGTATGGACCCGATCCTCGCTTCCCTTTCCTTTTCCGTGATCTGCGTATCCTGCACGCTGTACATCAGGAATCATGGAGCCGCCGAGAAACACACTAAAAATCTGCATTCCCCTGCAAATGCCAAGAATCGGCATTTCGTCCTTGAGTGCCTGTGCGATCACCTCGTACTCGAATGCATCCCGTTCTTCATTGATACCGTCCGAAAGCGGATCAACAGAGCATCCGTACCGGCCCGGATGAATATCGCCTCCACCGGAAAGCAAAAGTCCGTCACAACGACTCAATGCATCCGCGTTATGTTCAACGGGAGAAAGCCGTATGACCTCAGTGTCCGGAGCAAACGCCCGTACCCATCGAGGGTAATACTCATGACTCGGTCGAAGCGTGTCGGTAATACCGATGACTGCCATGCTTACGAAGCCGCCGTTGGTGAAATTGTTTTCAGGAGAAGCCCGTCAAACACCTCGTGACTGCTCATGTGCGCTGTAACGCTCACATAGTGCAGGTTCACGTTTTGCACAAATCGACTGTCTGAAGTAATGAGCGATCGGATCCGGGTCGCATCTTTTTCTGTTGTTAAAGCCACCGTTGCGCCGGACTCGCGGAACACCGAAATAATTCGTTGAAGGTCATTCTCGTCATAGTTGTGATGATCACGGAAGTGCATCTGACCGACAATATTGAAGTTTAACTGTTTCAAGGACATCATAAACGCTTTGTTATTGCCGATACCGCTGAATGCAAAAATCTTCCGGTCATTCAATGATTCCAACGGAAAAACCTCGCCATGAAAATTACAAATGTGATGAGGGCTCAGCATAAGCCCAAATGCCGGACCATCGTACCAGGCATTGACCCGGTCCCTCCATGCCCCAAGCTCATTTGCGTTTTCCAGACGCGAAAAAATCACCGCGTCCGCCCGTTGCAAGCCATTCCAAGTCTCACGGGCAATTCCAGCGGGAAGCACGTCTTGCGGAAAACCGGGCAACGACGTATCAATCAAAACAATATTCATATCCCTGTGAAGATACCTGTGTTGAAAACCATCGTCAAGCACAATGACTTCGGCCCCAAGCTTGCGTGCGCGCTGTGCTGCTTCAACTCTGCTTTCTCCGACAACGACGATTAACCCCGGAAACTTGCGGGCAATCTGCACGGGCTCATCTCCTGATTCCCGGGTATCATCAAGAATCGCCATGCCGTTTGAGACTTCCACAACCCCTTGCGATTTTCTCCCGTAGCCGCGACTCACCACGGCAGCCCGTCGCCCCTGCTTCAACAAACTCCGGACGACATATTCCACCAGCGGAGTTTTTCCCGTTCCTCCAACAGTGATGTTCCCCACGGAAATCACAGAAACATCAACACGTGTAACTCTCAGCAGCCCCCAATCAAATGCCTTGTTGCGCAGGGCAACGATTCCTGAATATAACCAACCAAGCGGGAGAAGCAGTTTCATTGTTTCAGCGCGGGTTATCTGCCAAATCCCTGCTCCTTGAGTTTCGCCAGTTCCTTTTCAACCTTTTCGAGTT
>CAZJYO010000248.1:0-4066 GCA_964550275.1 uncultured Chitinophagales bacterium | reverse complement strand
GGTGTATATGACGTGAGAATGACATTGCCGGAACGATTCATAAGAAAGAGTGCGGCAAGCGAACCGTCAAGAGCGCCGCCCGGCTGACCCAGATTGGAAAGAACAACAGTCGGAAACGACGGCAGACTCAACACAGAACCCCAGGGCGTTGTGCGTACACCGCGCGGAGATTGCCCGTCCGACCACACCATCACCGCCGTCGCAGGGACGCTGAGGTTCGATCGGAGTTCCAGCGCCGCGTGAAAAACATCCCCCTGTAATGAGCGGAGCGAATGAAACTCCGCCTGCTGACCGAAACGCAATGTGGCATCTTTATAGAACGCCCTGATGTCGCGCAGTTCATATTCAACGTCCCATGAGGTTGATCCCGGATGTCCGGCGCCTGCAACGCGCAGTGGCGCACCGGCGCGCGCGGATTCTGTTTTCAACATCTCTGCCGAGGGGAGATAACGAACGAGGAACTGCTCCGCGACAAAGCGTCCACCGCGGCCGCGGCGCAGTGCATGGATCGGCAAACCGGCAAGGGCGTTCGGAAGAACAACAACAAGTCTGCTTGTTCCGCCCAGTCTGTTTTCCATGGGGCGAACAAGAGCGCTGAAGAGGTTGGCGCCAAGTTCGTCGATCCTGCTCTCCATCATTCGCTGTTGCGGTTTTGAAGAATCCTCCATCGTTGCGCGTTCGCGCAGGAGATTCGTGTACTCGCCCGCCCACGTTGAAACCAATCCGCCCTTCACTGAAGCAACCGCGCTGCTGATGCCGGCCGGAGTCACCACGATAACATGCGTTGCGGAAAGCGTCGGCAACGGAAGCACCAGCGCCGTTTCACGCGGAAGCAAAGCGCGCGCCTCTTCCACACTGAGGTCGCGGGCTTGTGCCAGCGGAGCGAAGAGCGGCATTCTCTGCACTGCTTCGGTTGCAACGCGATCGAGGGCTGAAAGAGTTGTGGTCAGCGAGCCCGCAACCTCCTTGAACGTCTCCTGGTTCATCGGACCGGAAGAAAGCAGTTCCTCCATTCGGCGTTCCGTACCGACACGCAAAGCCAGCGCGTCGCGAATCCCAGACGCCAGGCGCGTCACCAGCGTATCCTTGCTCCTGATATCCTGTACAATAAGCCGGTCAAACAGCTCACGGTTCTGCTGTCTCTGCGCATATGCAAATGCTTCATCGGCGCGGCCAAGCTGTAAAAGCAAATCTGCCGTTGACTCAAACGCTGTCATGCCGGATGCGGCCCGCTCGCATTCCAACCACACGTCGTCCGTGGAGAGCGCCGCGTAGCATTGCTGATCGATGTCCGCTGACAACCTGAACATCTGAAGCGCGTCGTTGATTTGGCGCGAACGGAGAAGCGCCTCCGCTATTGAGCGCTGTGCATAGGAACTTCCCCGATCGTATTGGACGCCTTTGAAGAGGTCCAGCGCCGACTGAAAATTTGTTGACGCTGCTGTAGGATCGGTTTCGCAATGGCCAAGCTGGACGAAGAGATATCCTTCCGCGCGCTTGTTACCCATGGCGATGGCGGAGGTCAGCGCCGCCCGATAGAACCGCGCCGCTTCCTTTTTGTTTCCCGACTGCAGATAGATATTGCCGACGCGCACGAGCATTTCCATGCGGACGGTTTGCGCGCTGTTTGTCTGGTCGGATAACGTGAGCGCATCCGTGTAGTGTTCGAAGGCCTTCTGTGTTTTCCCGGCGGCGTGGTATCCCTGTGCCAGCTGACTCAACGCGTTGATGATCAACAGCGTGTCGCGCGATTGCTGGGCAAGAGTAAGGACGCGGAGGAATGCGTTTTCCGCCAAAACAATATCGCCGCGGTGACGGGCTGAGCGCGCAAGGGCGTACTGCGCGCGTGCTTGCATTCCGGCATTCTGCTGTGCAAACCCCGCGTTCAACAGTTCGTTGAGAGTCGCGGCTTCTTCATCGTAGTATTCGAGCATGCCGCACGTTGCGGCAAGTTCCCATTGAATCGCGACCACCGCATCAGCTTCTTTGAACAAACGGGCAAGGCGTAATGCCTCGGTGAGATATTCATGCGCGCGTGTTACTTCGCCTCTTTGGCGGTACAAACGCGCAACTTCGAGCGTCAGATCATTTGCGGCGGGTTTGTTGCCGGCGGCTTTGTAATGCTCTATGGACTGATAATAATAGAGGAGAGCGGAATCGGTTTTGCCGAACGCATAGTAAATTCTGCCAAGCAATTCGGTTTCCTCCGCGAGTTGGCGCGGCCGGCGCAACTTCGTATCAAGCGCCATTGCTTCAAAGAGTTGCTGGCGGCTCTCATGGTAGCGCTGTTGTTCGTACGTGTTGCGGGCATCGCCCAGAATCCGATCGGCTTGTTGCTGCTCGGGTGCGGATTCCTTCGCGCAACCGGATAAGAAGAGGAAGATGACAAACGCGGCGGCAAATGACCCCGGAAGCCGCGTAA
Organism: uncultured Chitinophagales bacterium; assembly: GCA_964550275.1. Classification (GTDB taxonomy): domain Bacteria; phylum Bacteroidota; class Ignavibacteria; order UBA10030; family UBA6906; genus CAZJYO01. The sequence continues at coordinate 1,644 of CAZJYO010000248.1, read as the reverse complement.
AGATGGAATGAATGAACCCTTTGGAGACCAGCAGTTGACTCCTCGTTTATTCCGGCAAAAGCCGGAAAAAAGATAGAGAAGTTGATGGCGAGAAACAACCATGGATCTCGTTCGGTAGTTGCAAGAAACCCTCACCCCCTGCCCCTCTCCCAGCGGGAGAGGAGAGTTACGCGCGCTGCATGCCTTCGACCTTGACTTTCTCTCTCCACTTTCGCAAGTTTTTGTCGGCTTCTCGTCCTCGTGTTTTCCTGCCTTCCTGCGACGGAGCCCTTTGCCTGTTACCTCAAACCGTTTCTTCTCATGGTGGGATCTATTCATTTCAGGAGAACGGTGATGAGCAAACCGGATTCTGCTCCCGGCCTTTTCGAAACAGTTCGAAGAGAAATGCGCTTGAGGAACTACAGCCACAAGACAATCAAGGCATACGTCAGCAACCTCAGGACTTTTGCCGGCTTCTTGTCCCCCTTACATCCTCGCGATGCGGTGGAAAGGGACATACGAAGGTTTCTTCTCCATCTTATTGATCATGAGAACCGCGCGACAGGAACAGTGAATCAGGCATTTAATGCTCTTCGATTTCTATATGCCGAACTCTACAAACGTCCGTTTGTCATCAGCGGACTTCCCCGGCCGCGGAAAGAACGAACACTTCCGGACATCCTGAGCCAATCAGAGGTCAGCCGGATTTTTCAGATGGTCGGGAATATCAAGCACCGGACAATGCTGATGCTTGCCTATGCAAGCGGACTGCGTGTGAGTGAACTCGTCAAACTGCGGATAGAGGATATTGACGGCGACCGGTGTCTGATTCATATCCGGGCGGCAAAGGGAAAGAAGGACAGATACACTCTTCTGCCGGAGTCGTTGAGGATGGAGCTGGCAAGGTATTGGCGATCATATCGACTTGGTTCGCATGGATGGTTGTTTCCCGGTCACAGTAGTGAGCATCATCTTTCCATTCGGAGCATACAAGCGGTGTTTGAGCGGGCTGTCCACGCCGCGGGTATTACCAAACAAGTGTCAATGCATTCATTGCGGCATGCGTTCGCGACCCACCTGCTCGACCGGGGGACTGATCTGCGCCATATCCAGACATTGCTGGGCTACCAGAGCGTGAAAACGACAGAGGTGTACACTCACGTCACGACACGCTCTATAGGAAAAATTCGAAGTCCTCTCGACTTTCTGTCGGACAATGACGAATATCCAGCCGGACAAAAAACGCATGAATTGGTAACCTTTTTGCCAACACAAAAATGATAACAACGCAATATTGCGTTGTTACACTAGTTATGCGCAACGCAACACGCGCAATTCAACAACTATTCTAAGAAATCAAGAGCTTGGGAAAACATGACATTTGAAGAGGCAAAAACGAAACTAAAGGACGGCTACGTGGCCGCTGGAATAGATTTGGCTGATGAGCATGAACGAGAGCTCTACTTCCGGTATCGCGACGAGGTTTACGCGATATTGGAGACTGAGATTCAAGAGTATGCCGATTGTCAGCCGCACATCTCAACCTTTGAGACAAAACCGGTAGAGTGTAGTCTGTGTGGACCAAATTACAGAGAACAAATAGTGAGACCGTTGGATCCTAATCGCCTCCGTTTTCCTCTCTTGCTTGAAAATCGTGAGTACATT
>CAZJYO010000247.1:0-4109 GCA_964550275.1 uncultured Chitinophagales bacterium | reverse complement strand
CGCAAATCACCACGTGAGTCACTCCTGAGGACACCAGCGACTGCGCATCACCCAGGCGTACATCCGCTGGGAACTACGCACATAACAATACAGGGAGAGAAGAATGAACGGCGTCGTTGGCAGAACGGGAACAAACGCTCCAATAATTCCAAGTCCAAGAGAAATTGTCCCGACAATAATCAACAGAGCGCGCTTCACTATGCAAACTCCTCTGCGCGCCAGCCCTTGTCGGACGCAAGTCCCAACTGGGCAAGCACTTTGTTCGTAAATGCGCCAACGTATTCATCCACACTTTTCGGGACAAAATATAACGGAGGCGAGATCGGCATGATCACGGCTCCATATGAAGACAACCGCGCGCATTGCTCAAGCGCAAGAGTGGACATTGGTGTTTCGCGGACACAAATGATCAACTTGTATCTCTCTTTAAGACACACCTGTGCCGTTCTCGTAATGAGCGTGTCGCCAAGTCCAGACGCAATCTTTCCAAGCGTCGAAGTCGAAGCGGGAAGAATTACGAACGCATCGAACTTGTTGGAGCCGGAAGCCATTGGAGCAGTCAGGTCATCGTCAGAAAACGAACCCTTGACGTAGGCCTTCAATTCTTTTTCACTCATCTTCAGTTCATCGCGGAGAAGCACTTTTCCCCATGAACTGACGACGAGATACTTGTCGGCCGTACACTTCTTCAGGAAATCCAGTGCGTACACTGCGCCGGATGAACCGGTTATCCCTACAACGATTTTCATACTGTGAAAACTCCGACGAGCACCATTGCAAACACACACACGCCCGCAATCGCGTTAATCCTGAAAAAAGCCAGTTGAACGTCTTCGGCTTTCTTTTGCTCCAGATACAACAGATAGCCCACCAACAGAAGAAGCGGCAACGCGGCCAGTGAACGTATTGAGTGAGCAAATAACAACACGAGAAACACAAAGGCGATTATATGAAGATAACCCGAATACTTCAGCGCGCGTTCCTTGCCAAACCGCGATGGAAATGAATAGAGCGATTCCTTCCTGTCGAATTCTTCATCCAGCGTTGCATAAATGATATCAAAGCCGGCGACCCAAAACAGAGTGAACAGTGAAAGCAATGCCGGAGCGAGCAGATCATCAAATGATGATGACACGGCAAACCATCCGCCAAGTGAACCCATGGAAAGTCCAAGCCCGACGCCAAAATGCGCAAGCGGCGTGTAGCGCTTCATGGTTGGATAAATGACGAAAATCAACAAAGGAATCGGGGACATATAAAGGCAAAAATCAGAAAGCAGATATGCGGAGCCGAAATAGAGCGCTAATCCAGCGCCGAGAACCCACAACGCCTCGGTCATGGTGATTTTTCCAGAAGGGAGCTCACGGGAAGCCGTACGCGGATTGCGAGCATCCAGATGGCGGTCAATCATGCGGTTGAGAGCGAACGCCGCCGTTCTGGCGCCTGTTGCCGCGGTGAGGACCAGAACCCAAGTACGCAACGGCGGAAATGAACCGCGACTAGCAAGCAGGACGCCGCTATAAATGAGCGGCAGCGAGAACAGCGTGTGTTCAATTTTGACAAACGAAAAGAAGCGCTTCACCGGCTGATTGAATTGTGCTTAAACGGGATGATGAACAGCAAGAAGATAGCCAATTGGGGGGACTTGTCCAACGAGTATTTGAGGAAACTCCAACGTTTACACAACGGAACGGAACCGTAGGGGTTTGATTAATCAAACCCCTACGAAGGGCAACAACGAAATCTCACGCAAAACCTTGAATGCACAAAAATATCATTCCCACTCAATCGTCGCGGGTGGTTTTGAACTGACGTCGTAGACGACGCGGTTAATGCCTTTGACTTCATTGGTAGTGCGCGAGGAGATGCGCGCAAGAACTTCGTGCGGCATTCTGTACCAATCGGCCGTCATGCCGTCCACACTATTAACCGCCCTGATGGCAACAGTGTAATCGTACGTGCGTCCGTCACCCATCACACCGACGCTTTTCACCGGAAGCAACACCACAAACGCCTGCCAGATATCGCGGTACAATCCCGCGTTGCGAATTTCTTCAATAAAGATCTCATCGGCCTCACGAAGAATGGCCAATCGTTCCGGAGTGATTTCACCAAGCACACGGACAGCCAGTCCAGGTCCCGGAAACGGATGTCGCCAGATAAGATCATCAGGTAGGCCGAGATCTTTACCCACCGCGCGCACTTCATCCTTGAACAACTCCCTGAACGGTTCTATCAACTTGAGGTTCATCTTCTCCGGAAGGCCGCCGACATTGTGATGTGTTTTGATCGTCACGGAAGGACCTTTGAACGACGTTGATTCGATGACGTCCGGATAGAGCGTCCCTTGCGCCAGGAAATCAACCTGACCAAGCTTCTTCGCTTCTTCCTCAAATATCTCGATGAAGAGTCTTCCGATGATTTTTCTTTTCTGTTCGGGATCAGTCACGCCATTCAGCGCGATGAGAAAGCGGTCGGTTGCATCAACGTAGTCGAGGTTCAAATTAAAGCGGTCGCGAAAAGTCTTCACCACTGACTCAGACTCGCTCTTCCGCATCAATCCATTGTTGATGTGAATGCAGAATAACTGGTCGCCGATGGCCTTGTGAAGCAGAACCGCCGCAACGGAAGAATCAACGCCGCCGCTTAACGCACAGATAACCTTTCCTTTACCAACTCTTTGCCGAATCTCGCCGACAGCATTCTCAAGAAACGCACTGGAATTCCAGCCGCCATTGCATCCGCAAATCCGGTAGACAAAATTTCGGAGAAGCTCTGTTCCCTTCGGCGTGTGCACAACTTCGGGATGAAACTGCACGCCATAGATTTTTCTTGTCAGATCACGAATGGCACAAATCGGCGCGTTATCCGTGTGGGCTATTGCTTCAAATCCTTTTGGCGCTTTAACAAGATGATCGCCATGACTCATCCACACAGTCGATTGCTTCCCAATGCCAGCGAGCAAATCGGAGGCATCATCAATGATCAACTCGGCACTGCCATATTCACGCCTAGCAGCTTTGTCCACCTCACCGCCAAGCTGGTACCCTATGAGCTGAAGTCCGTAACAGATACCGAGCACGGGAACACCAAGCTCAAAGATCTTCGGGTCGGAATGAGGTGCGCCCGCGTCATAGGTGCTGTGCGGACTTCCGGAGAGAATGATGCCCTTGGGCTGAAGTTTCCGGATGGCTTCGATAGAGATATTGAAAGGATGAAGCTCGGAATATACGCCAAGCTCGCGAACGCGACGCGCAATCAACTGCGCGTATTGGGCGCCGTAATCAAGAACGAGAATAAGATCGGAATGGGTCACAAAATCGGAATGAAGAGAGACAAGTTCTGTTTCAATATATCCATTGCGAGAGAGTTTTCCAAGGCGATTTGGCCCTCGAATCGCACCTTCGATCGTGCAGTTGTAGGGACGTTCAATTGAACGTCCTACGGAGAATCTACCTTCCTAAATTCTCCATTCATAATCTCAACGCCCCTTCGGAAGTCATCTTCCGGCGTCAGCAAACTGAGAACAAGGTACTGTGCCGCTGTGAAGTCAAACAGGTACCCCGGCTGAATCAATACGCGATGCTTTTCGAGAAGCGCGAGCGCCCATTCCTCATCACTACGCGTTCCCGGAACCTGAAGAACAACGCTCCATCCTCCCTCGACATTCAGGATTGTGCATTTGGAATTGCGGGGAACCAACAACCGCACCGCGTCAAGATTGGCTTGAGTTCTCTCGCGGATTTGCTTTCGGATGTCATCACCTGCTTTCAGCAGCTTTGGCAAGGCGGCTTGCACAGGTGTATTAACGGAAAGGAATGTGTCCGCAATAATTTCCAGACGTGACATCGCTTCATCAACAACTTCCTTTCTCCCGTTCACGACCATCCAACCAAGTTTCATCTGGGGCAAGCCACACAGTTTGGACAGGCCATTCAGTGTAAATGTCAGAACGTCTGAATCACCGACTGTGATGCGAACCCGTCTTCCATCTTCACGAAATCCAAAATCTGAAAACACTTCATCAACAACCAGGGCAATGTTATTCGTCGCGGCAATTGTTTTCAGCCGGGCAAATTCATCAGTCTTCAAGAAAGAACCCGTTGGAT
>CAZJYO010000246.1:0-4143 GCA_964550275.1 uncultured Chitinophagales bacterium | reverse complement strand
AGTGCAGCAACAGTGAAGGGCTCCCACCGTATTCCATCCTTTGTATTTCCGGACGATGTGCCGGACGGCCCGAGGATATCCCGCGCCGCAACAACATCACTGAGAAATAATGCGTATCCCCCTGCTACGGCAAGGAGCGCAAAACCCCATGTTGCCATCACGCGTCCCCGCGAAGCCGAAAGTGTTGCGAACCGTCCAACGAGCCAACAGGCAAGTCCGACCATGAGCAAGAAAGCGCTCGTCCAGATCACGGCTTCCATGCCCATCTGATTGCCCAGAATAAAGAGAAGCCAGACCAGAGTGCCCATCATCAGGAAACCCATGAACTGTTTCGCTGTTTCCATCCATGCCCCGGGCTTCGGAAGGAATTTCATCCACGAGGGTTTGGTGGTAAGAATAAGATACGGCAACGCCATGCCGAACGAGACGCTCGTAAAGATCAAGAGAATAACCCACCAAGGCTGTGCAAACGCAAAACCGAGGGCGGAGCCAAGAAACGGCGCCGTACACGGGGTCGCGAGGATTGTCGCGAAGACTCCTTCGGCAAAGGATGCGGCGTATCCCTTCCCTTTCGTTTCCCGACCCGCGAGCACTTCCCCGATCTTTGATGCAGCCGAACCGGGGAGACGAATCTCGAACACTCCGAACAGACTCATTCCGAATACGAACACGATCGTACACATAATCATTACGAACACCGGCTCCTGGAACTGGAACCCCCAGCCGACCTGTTCCCCGGCGCCTTTCAAGATGATCACCAGCGCCGCGAGCGCGATGAACGAGACGAGAATCCCGAGAGAGAACATCCAGCCGAGACGTTTGACCTTCTCTGGCGAATCCCCCGCAATTTTCACTAGGCCGAATATTTTAAGCGCTATTACCGGCAATACACATGGCATGACATTCAGCAACAGGCCGCCGATAACGGCAAACAGGATATAGAGATACAACGGCGTGTTATCCGTACTTGCGACTGCAAACTGCCGGTCGAGCACGCTGCCGCCGGAAGTTGATGCCATGGCAAGCGAAGAACAAAATTCTGCAGTGAGTGGAACTTCCACCACCGATGCCTGCCGCTTCCCGGATTCAAGTTGATACGCAAGCACGCCAGTAAACACACGCGGGCCGACAACTTGTTCGAATGCCGTGAGTGGGATCTCCAATGTCGCTTCGCCGGGAGATGCCCTTACGAGGGTCCTGCCCACGGTGATGTCTTCGAATCCATGTGGATAGAAATCCGGCGCAACACCGGCCGAGAACGTCCCTTCCTTCGGCCGGACCAACATAACCACCTTGCCGTCTCGCGCTTCGGATTCCACGGCAACGTTGGACGATGGAGTTAATTGCAAAGGAACTTGTTGAGAATAATATTGAAAGAGAGAATCATGCATCCGCGGGAGAGAGGTATCGGCTACGGGAAGTGTTATCGAAACTGCTGCATCGCCTGGAACACAAATATGCTCGCACTCCAGCCATCTGATGTTGGCGCTGATGGTCAGGGTTTGACCGGACGATATTGTTGAAACGGACTTCATTGGGACGAGAAGCATGTTTTCTTTCTCGTACCCGTAGGTGAGAACATCGCCCGCTTCAACATACTTGTGTGGAAGCGGCCATCGAATTTCTCCTGCCGTAATGCCGGCAGGAAGTGTCCATTCAATTTTCGTTGGCAGGCCTGCTTCGCCTCCGTTTTTCCAGTACGTGTGCCAGCCGGTGTCCATCACCATCAGAACACCAACCGTAAACTCATGGCCCGGCCGGATGGCCTGCACGTCGGCAATGAGAGTTACCTTCGTATGATGATCATCGGCAATAGAGGACTGAGGAAAGGTCACCGCAAGAAGGAAAAGGAAACACGTTGAAAGGAGAAATCGCATAGGCCCCGGCATTGTAGTTGTGTGTACTGTGCAACGCAAGATGGTACCTAAAAGTGCCGGGATTTTCAAGGAGACGCTGGAAATGGTAGTGGGTCAGTTTGAGCCATTCGGTCAAGCGGGGACGGTTCGACTTCGCTCACCGCAAACGCTTGACCTACTCCTCAGATCAATAGGCAGTAGGACAAACCTGCCCGTCCGGTCAAGCGGGCGTCCCGTTTGTACGCCGCGCATCCTCCGGCTTCCTTGACATTCGCGATGCATTTCGCTACAATCTGCGCCGTCAACAAACACAGCGAAAGAATGGAGTGCAATGATTCCTCTGAGAGACACGATCAAATCAAGAACAATCCCGTTCGTTAATTATTTTCTAATATGTATCTGCGGGATCGTCTTCTTCTATGAACTATCCCTCGGCTCCCAACTGGAGCACTTCTTGTACAGCTTCGGTGTGATTCCCGCGGAGCTTTCCGGACTACGAAGTTCTGATTCGGTTGTCTCGCTCAGGCCTGCTCTCACCCTGGTAACTTCCATGTTCCTGCATGGTGGCTGGATGCATCTGCTTGGCAACATGCTCTTTCTGTACGTTTTCGGTGATAATGTCGAGGATAGAATCGGACACTTCGGGTACTTCTTCTTTTATCTTCTCTCAGGAGTCGGTGCGGCAATCGTTGAAGTGTATTTTCATCCCGGATCCACAGTTCCTCTTGTGGGAGCGAGCGGTGCAATTGCCGGTGTCATGGGATCGTATTTTATCCTCTATCCCCGTGCGAGGGTTCTCACGGTGATTCCGCTGTTTGTGTTCTTCCCGGTTATCGAGGTTTCAGCTTTCTTTTTTCTGGCATTCTGGTTTGTCATGCAGTTCATACAAGGGTCTCTTTCTTACGGTGCGGATATGTCAGGCGGGGTTGCCTGGTGGGCACACGCAGGCGGGTTTGTCGTTGGTGCGATATTACTGCCGGTATTTCTTCTCCTGAAGAAACTGTGACCTTGATTCTCGAATAAAACTCCTGTAATTTACAGATGGTCTGAAGAGGTTCTGGTCGTCTTCCATCATTGAATAACATTCCCCTCATCACTCGTTTGATTGCCAAAGGAAAGGTACGAGCTATGCGCTCAATACTGTCGTTCGCGTTGGTGTTCGCTCTTGGATTCAACAACATGCTTGCCGGAGTCTCGTCGGCGGGTCGTCCGGAAACATTTCGCAAGTCGTTGCCGCTTGATGCCGTTCCCGGCGCTCAATTGAAAACGCGGGAGAACAGTGAGTACCTCGGCAACCGGCTTATCATAAAACTGATGCCGGATGCAACGATGAACGATGTGGCCGATGTGCTTGCTCCGCTCTCGGTGACGATGGTGCGTCCGATGTTCCCGACGGCTATGATCCGAAGTAATACCACAGACGTTGACCTTTCCCGGTTTTATGTTGTCTCGTATTCCTCGCCGCACGATGCGTTCTCTCTTGGCGAAGAGATTTCACAGTCGCCCTTCGTGCAGTATGCCGAACCGAGTTTTATTTATCCTTTGAATGTTGACCCGTCATTCGTCCCCAACGATCCTTCGTACGGGAGTCAGTACGGACTTACAAAGATTCAAGCGCCACAGGCATGGGATATTACCCAGGGCGACACCACTGTCGTCATCGGCATTGTGGATTCCGGTGTTGAGGTGAACCACCCCGATCTCTCCGGAAACATCTGGCGCAATCCGGGTGAGAATGGAACCGACGGCATTGGCGGCAACAAGAGCACCAATGGTGTTGATGATGACGGGAATGGATATGTTGACGACTGGCGCGGCTGGGATTTTGGCGGAGCGAATTACACGAATGTTGTACACGACAATGATCCAAGTCCGGTTGGTTCCAACACCGAGCATGGCACACACGTTGCCGGTATCGCCTCGGCTTCGACGAACAACAGCGTCGGTGTTGCCGGGACCGGATTCAAGTGCCGGCTGCTTGCCATTAAAACCTCCGCCGACAATGATACCCGCGGCCCCGGCGGGACTGCATACATCATAGCCGGCTATGAGGGCGTTGCATACGCGGCGTTCATGGGAGCGGATGTGATGAACTGTAGTTGGGGTGGAACAGGCGGTTCGCAGACCGAGCAGGATGTCATCAACTACGCGACGCAACTGGGTACGCTCGTTGTAGCTGCAGCAGGAAACGGCAATACCAGCGCGCTGCATTATCCATCGGCCTACGCTAATGTCATTTCCGTCGCCGCAACCAATTCGTCCGATGTCCGATCATCATATTCCAACT
>CAZJYO010000245.1:0-4146 GCA_964550275.1 uncultured Chitinophagales bacterium | reverse complement strand
ACTACCATTGCGCTTGACTTTCACAACTTTTGTCCGGTGACCGGAATGATGAGCGTGTCACCGGGACCGGCGGGGACAGTCCATCGTAGTCTTCTTCCTGTGAAGTCGGTTCTTTCAGCGTTCGGCGTTCCTTCAATACAGTATCGCACAGAGTTGGAACTGCCTTCGTACCGGAATTTTCCGTCGGCACGAACTCTTCCGAACACTCCGATCTTTGCGCTGACTTCGGGCCCGAACATACCCAGCATAAGCGCCTTCACAGAATCACCACGCTGTATAGTATCAACCCTCCACACGTAATTTGTTCCATTGGAATCCGCCCCCTCGACATACCACACTCCACCCATGCCGGGCGGTGCACTTGCCTCTTGCCTGACCTGACGCGCTTGTTCACCCTCGCAACCAAACATTACAACAGTGCAAGCAACAATGAAAACCGATCTCATGAATTCCTCCATAAAAACCGTCTGAGTTTCGGGGAAAGCCAACACTCGTTGACTGTATGGTCAACTCACTTCGTCTTTATCGCAATCCCCGTCAAGAGAAAGGCCGGTCATGACAACCCGGCCTGTGTGTTTCACAACTTCCGCCGCATTCGCTACTTCTTCTTCACAAACACATACATCTCCATGCCGGGAACGACGTTATCGTTCTGAAGGCCGTTCCATTTGCGGATCTGCTCCACCATAACATCATATTTCTTGGCAATGGAGTTGATCGTCTCGCCGCGCTTCACGGTGTGCACCGTCAACTCTCCCTCATCAACAACGGTTCGCTGCGCGGGTTGTTCCGTGGGCACTCTCCTCGTACTGCGCCTGGGCCGTTCGGTTGCCGGCGTTGAACCGGCTGAACCGGTGTTTGTTTCCGGAGTCGTTTGTCTTGTTACGGGCGGCGCCTGCGGCTGGGGTTTTGGTTTCACCTGTTCCACCGGCGGCTGTTGCACCGGCGGTTGTGTCGCTTCCGTTACAGGAGGCGCTTCAACAGGAGCAGTGTATGCAAGGAAACGCTGGAACTCTCTTGCCACCGACGGCCTGATGAGCGCAAGCGTTGACGAGCCGGATGTTTTCAAAATGTAATTCGTGTCGGAGCCGTTCGGCGGATAAAACTCCATCCGGATGGGCTTCATTCCCTCCACATTCACCTGGTAGCGCGGGCGCGTCACAATCACCACGGAGGAATCAATGAACGATTCGGCCTGCATATTGGAAACGATCGCAAGTACCGGGTTAATAACGTCCAGAGGAAGCACGTCACCGCGCGCTGTCCACCCTTTCTCATTCTTTCGCACGTCAACTCTGCCGCCTGCACCTGCAACCGAGAAGGCGAAAAGCGAATCCGGCGCAATCTCATACACTCCGCGCTGGCGCCATGCACGCAGTTCATGATTGAAGATTTCCGGCGTCATGCCCTGGGCAATATACACGGTGTCGGAAAGCGGCATGCGCACAAAACCCGTTCCCGGCGTCGGCGCGGCCTTCCCCACAATCAGCGATACCGTCGAGCCGTCATCATTCACAAACAAGACGTTCGTTCCGTTGTCATCCACATGAAACAGGTTCTGCTTCTCCGGGTTGGAGGACACCATGCCGTTCAGCCGGAACCGTTTGATGCCATCCAGCAGGTTGTTGAGCTTCGCCGGGTCGGGAGACGCGTACACGGGCTCGGTCATCCTCCACTCGCCGCGCACTTTCTCCAGCCGGACAAAACTGTTGGCGCGGGAAATATCCACGCGGGTGATTCGGGCGAGGTTGATGGTAAGCTGGGAAGCGGGCATCACGAACGTCGCTTCCTTTTCCTCGGGCTGGTCCTGCATCAGATAGGCAACCACCAAACCCGCCAACAACACCAGCAACATGATCAAGCTTGTACGTTTCATGGCATCGGATCTCAGTAACTGAATTTATGCTTCTTGCGGCGCGTGGATTTCAGAATCATCCAGATGATTCCCATCATCAAAACGGCGGACGGTGGACCGGCAAAGGTCATGTATTTGGCCATGGTTTTCCGCGTGTGCGAAACTTCCGTCAACGGGCGCTCCTGAACATCCCGCGACCTGATGGACGCGAGGAACGTATCGCCGAGGAGCCAGTCAATGGTGTTCACGGCGAAAGCGACGTTGTCATAACCGTGCTGGGCGCCGTCCAGCACAAAATCGCCGTCGCCCACCACAACAACGCGCGTGCGCGGACTGCGTGAAAGAACTTTTCCCGCGCCGAGCGCGGCAATGGCATCGCGTACCGCCGGATCGCGCGGATCGGAGAACGGGCTCCGGAACGATCCTTCGAGTTTTACGGCAATCGGAATCTGGCCGTCCGTATAGGTGGACGAAGGAAGCACGCGCAGGGGGTTCACGTCCACGCTATCCCACGCAAACCGCCGTGATTGCGGCGACGAGGTGACAATCACCGTGGCCGCGGCGCCCCGGATTCCGGCAAGGCGGGGATCAATCGAACTTACATAACTCAGCGCAATCGGCGAGAGGTCTTTGACGATGGCGTCATCCCTGTTGAATTCGGAAGCTACAGGATAAAACGGATACAGAATTTCCGTGGAATACGGAACGCCCGCGGCCTCCGAGCGCACGACGTACGATGCGCAACGCGAATCCGCAACAGCGTCTTTGTTGACAATCCAGCCGTACGCATCGAACATATCGTCCATGTTCGTGTCGTTCACCTGAAGCTGGAAGGTATTCTTGTTCGCGGTAACGGCATTCAGGAAAAATGCCGCCCGTCCTCCCCGCATCAGGAACTGGTCGATGACGAATTTTTCCGGTTCCGACAAACGTTTCGTCGGGGCAACAACAAGCAGAACATCCACCGTCTGCGGAATCGGGTTCTTGACGGAAAGATCCACCGACCGCACGGAGTATTGACGCGACAGACCTGCCACAAAGCCCCTCATATCCGCAAGGGAGGGTCCGCCGACATTCGTCAGCACGGCAATCGATTTTACTTCCGGCGCGGTCATCTTTTTCAAACTGCCGCTGATTTCGTATTCAAGGCGCTCCAGCGAGGTGACCACCGGCAGTCGTTCCTGTTTATCACCATAGGTGAACGTCATGCCGGCATACACAACGCCGTTCTGAAGCTTGTTATCGCGGATGATCTTCACCTGCACCGGCGTCATGCCTTCGGAAAGCGCCGCTTCTTCATCCGCGGGAGAGAACTGCGGATTCACAAACTGGTAATGCAGCATCCCGCGTGAATATGCGCGGTATTCCTCCAGCAGCTGCTGGACATTCTCGCGGTGATTGTGGTACGGCGGCGGAAGATCGGGTGAGAAATACGCACGGACCAGGAAATGATCATCCAGCGAACCGAGCATCCGTTTGGTGACATCCGAAAGCGTATAGACTTTGTTCGCGGTGAGGTCCATACGGAAAGAGGTACGGAACGCAAACAGGTTGATGAACAGCAGAATCGCGACGGCAAGTCCGACGCGTGCAAGGCGCTCGCCGGGCCTGAAGTCGCTCCATCGCCACGCCATTTGTCCGGGTTCACGCGACGCATTCACGGTCGCAAGAACGAGGAAGAACACCATGAGCGAGAAGTAATAGATGGGAAGGCGCGCATCAAGAACGCCGTGTGTGAGACCGCCAAAGTGCTTCCCGACGCCGAGGTATTCGATGATGTTCACCAGTCCGACAGGAACGTACAGCAGAATCTTGTCAAAGGAATACAGGAGGAAGCACACCAGGAACCCGATGATGAGCGCGATCATCTGGTTATCGCTAAGACTGCTGCCGAACATTCCCGCGGCAACAAACACTCCACCCAGCAACAGCAATCCCAGCCATCCGCCCAGCGACGGACCGTAGTCCAGCGGTCCGAGTGAACCGATAACGAACATGTAGATCAGCGTGGGGAGCAGCGCACAGGCAACGACAAACCATGCGGCAAGGAATTTCCCGATGACAATCTGAAACACATGCACCGGTTTGGTGGTGATGATCTCATACGTGCCGACGCGCTTTTCCTCCGCAATCAGCCGCATGGTGACGGCCGGCGCGAACAGGAGCAACAACATCGGGGCGATTTCAAAGAACGTCCCCATGGTTGCCGTATTCTCCAGGAAGAGATTCCCGGCAACATACGAGCCGGACAGCACAAGGAAAATCACAATAAAAATATACGTCAGGATGGA
>CAZJYO010000244.1:0-4182 GCA_964550275.1 uncultured Chitinophagales bacterium | reverse complement strand
AAGAGTCCGCCAAGAATCAGGATCAGGTCGCGCCCCGATATGCCGTTTCCCATGATGGTAAACCACGGTTCCGTCAACTGCATGATCAGCGACAGAGAAAACAACAAGGCGACTCTTGTCAGCATGGCCATGGCAAGTCCAATAACACGCGCACGTTGCTGCTGTTCGTGGGGCAGTTTGCCGGCCAGAATCGAGATGAAGATGATGTTGTCGATGCCGAGAACAATTTCCAGCACGGTTAATGTTGCAAGGGCAATCAACGCCTGCGGATCAGTGAAAATTTCCACCTGGTGGTCCTTTGGTAGTTATTAGGGGCGATGGTGACGATGCATTAGCAGCGCAATTCTGTAGGATGCGTAGCAGAAAAACGGTGCAGCGATGACATCAATAGTGTAATGCACATGTTGGACGAGAACACAAACCGCAACCAGAACCGTGCAAACAAGAAAAATGGATTTTAACCAGGGCTGCCGGGCGGTCAGGTAAAGCAAGAACATTGTAGATGTGTGTCCGGAAAAGAAAAGATCGCGTGTTAACGGCTCACCGCCGGCAAATGCCTGGACAACTGGATCCTTCAGCAGGATCATTGTCACGGGGGGATCAAGCGGCACCGAAAACATCGAGAGCATTCTGAACACGACAAGGACCGAGTAGCTCTGTAACGCCAGCAACAACTGGCGCGGGTGGCTCGCAAGATACACCACGCCAATAGCGAGCGCCAGGTAAATCAAGCCGAAGGTAATCCAGGTGACATCCTGCGCAGGGAAAAGCGCGAGAATGGGATCATAAATGACGACACCCTTGCGCGTTTCATTGTAATCCAGGAATCTCGCAAGCACAAAGAGAATCACAACAAAACAGAGAAAGCTCCCGGCGTATTCAACACGGGAAATCCTGTGCGAGAGAACTTCCTTCCACGCGCGCAGGGCCCCCACCTCCGCCGGTTGCGTTTCCTCGTTTGCCGCACGGCCCGCCATCTACACTCTCATGAGCTTCTTGTAGCGAATTCTGTGAGGCTGATCGGCCGAAGTACCGAGCCGCTTATGCCTGTCCTCTTCATACGAGGAAAAGTTTCCGTCAAACCAGACAACGTTGCTTTCGCCCTCAAACGCGAGGATGTGCGTCGCAATCCGGTCCAGGAACCAGCGGTCGTGGGAAATCACCACGACACAACCTGCAAAATTGAGAAGCGCCTCCTCCAATGCCCGGAGTGTGTTCACGTCGAGGTCATTCGTGGGTTCGTCCAGCAGGAGAACGTTTGCCCCTTCTTTGAGCATCTTCGCAAGATGAACGCGGTTGCGTTCGCCTCCCGAAAGCATGGAGGTTTTCTTCTGCTGGTCTGATCCGCTGAAGTTGAACCGGGCAACATAGGCGCGTGAATTCATCTCGCGGTTTCCAACCATGATCAGGTCTTCCCCGCCTGAAATTTCCTCCCACAACGATTTGTCGGGGTTTAACGGACGATTTTGATCAATGTATCCAAGCTTCACCGTTTCACCGACGACAAAATCACCCGCATCGGGCTTTTCCTGACCGGTAATCATCTTGAACAACGTCGTCTTCCCCGCCCCGTTCGGCCCAATGATCCCGACAATTCCACCGGGAGGAAGATTGAAGCTCAGATTTTCATACAAGAGCGTATCACCGAAACCCTTTGCAACATTCCGGGCTTCGATCACAACATTCCCGAGACGCGGACCTGCCGGAATCGGAATTTCGATTTCTTCATTTCGTTTTTCATTCTCCTCCGCGAGCATTTTCTCATAGGCGGAGATCCTTGCCTTGCTTTTTGACTGCCGGCCTTTCGGATTCATCCTCACCCATTCCAGCTCACGGGCGATGGACTTTTGCCTTTTGGATTCCTGTTTTTCTTCAACAGAAAGCCGTTGCTGTTTTTGCTCAAGCCATGAAGAATAATTTCCCTGGAAGGGAATTCCTTCGCCGCGATCCAGTTCAAGGATCCATCCGGCAACATTATCCAGGAAGTAGCGATCGTGCGTCACGGCAAGCACGGTTCCCTTGTACTGTGCAAGGTGTTGTTCCAGCCATGCAACAGATTCTGCATCAAGGTGGTTTGTCGGTTCATCAAGAAGAAGAACATCCGGCTCCTGAAGCAACAAACGGCACAGAGCCACACGCCTCCGCTCTCCACCCGAAATGACGCTGATACCGGTTTCCGGGGGAGGACAACGAAGCGCGTCCATCGCCTGTTCCAGCTTCGCATCGAGGTCCCACGCGTTGAGATGATCAATCTTTTCCTGCAAACGCGATTGCTTTTCCAAAAGGGCATCATAGTCGGCGTCCGGTTCAGAGAATTGTGCGCTTACGGCCTCATATTCCCTCAGCAGCCCGGCAATCTCAGACACTCCCTCCTCCACAATCTGCCGAACCGTTTTCGTCGGATCAAGCTCGGGTTCTTGGGGAAGATACCCGAACGTGATTCCTTTCTGCGCGGTTATCTCACCAAGATAGTCCTTGTCGATACCGGCAATGATTCTCAGCAACGAACTCTTGCCAGCGCCGTTCAAGCCAAGAACGCCAATCTTCGCCCCATAGAAGAACGAGAGGTAAATATCCTTCAGCACTTGTTTGCCGCCCGGATAGACCCGGCCGACGCCCACCATGGAAAAAATAATCTTGTTATCACTCATACGCGTTATTGTGCCGCCGATTTCTGAAGACTCAGGAGTTCAAAATCAAAGACAAGTACTTCATTCGGTCCGATAGGACCTGAACCGCCTTCTCCATAGGCGAGGTGTGCCGGAATAACAAGTTCCCACTTTGAACCCACGGTCATCAATGGAATTGCTTCCTGCCATCCCGGGATCACGCTTTGAATTCTGAACGTCGCGGGTTCACCGTGATCGTAGGAGCTGTCAAATTGTTCGCCCGTGATCAGCATTCCCTTGTAGTGTGCGGTGATAAGATCATCCTTGCCGGGCTTTGCTCCCGTTCCCTTCTTAACAATCTTGTACTGCAGTCCGCTGGGAAGAACGACTACGCCCGGTTTTGTCTTGTTCTGTTCCAAATACTCACTCCCGGCTTTCAGGCGCTCCTCGCCCCGTTTCCGCATCCTTTCCATACCCTGTGCTTGCAATTCCTGTTGGTATGTCGTCAGCGTTTGCTCAACCTCTGCCATCGTCATTAATTGCTGCGACGTGTCCAAACCTGCGTCGGTCAACCCCTGAACAAGCGGCTTGATTTCAAACTTCACCGAATCGCGCAGCATGTTCGCGCCGACATTCAACCCGATAGCATAGCTCACGCGATCCATCTGGGTCTCAAGTTTGGTCAATCTCTCCGGGGAATCATTCCCCGATTGGCAACCGCAAATGACCACAGAAAGAAACATCAACAATTTCTTCATGAAAACTTTCCTTTCCATACTCTTGAATTATTCCTGTACAAAGCGTTCAACTTCGACGATGTCCCCCACGGTGAGCGTCCCCGTCCCTTCATGGATGAGATTCTGACCAAACAGAACGACCCCATCACGTCCCCTGAAGCCGGCAAGCGTTCTCAACGGTTCCTTCCCGTCGCGAATGCCGCGCTCCTGATCCACAGTGGTAATGGCGCAACGCTCACACGGTTTGACGACGTGAAACCGCATTGCCCCGATGCGTATCTCACGCCACGTATCTTCCGCGTAGGGTGCGCACCCTCGCACAACAATATTCGGACGAAACCTGTTCATGGGAAGGGCAACATCAAGCCGCGAGTTCAAATCCACAAGCGATGCCTCGGAAATCAGCAGGAACGGGTACCCATCCACAAAGCTGACCTTGCTTGAGACAGACATGCGGGCGGCAACGCGATCCGCATCATCAGCAAGAGCAACCAACGAGCATTCGGCGCCAAGAAACTGCCGAAGCCAGACATTCACATTGTCATTTGCCTGAACCGCGTCCACCGTATCATTCCATACGACGACGCGCACGGCATCGGAACGCCAATCCGATTTGCGCACCGTCAGCGGTTTCATTCCCGGGGCATCAAGCGCAAGTCCATCTGCACCAACCTGCACGCGCAACAACGCGAGCCGGGGAAATTCCCTCTGGGTCAGAAACCGCTTGTCCCCATCCACCACCATCCACTGCCGGTCAAAGCGAAATCCCCGCGCACCAACTTCCGCCGATGGAAGTGAAATTCCCCCCGCGGATTTGACCGGAAAGATATTGATCT
>CAZJYO010000243.1:0-4187 GCA_964550275.1 uncultured Chitinophagales bacterium | reverse complement strand
GTACATCCATGCTGAATCGTCCGCCACGGTTGTGCCTCGGTTCCGGGGTGAGAGTCATTGCCGAACGTGGAAACGTAATAGGTTGGCTGGGAACGGCCAGTGAGACTACAAACCAAAAGCAGGGCAATGAATGGAAAAACACCATGGCGGTCAGGGAAGTTGTGGGATGTTCGTACCCGACAATACTTCTTTCGAGCTTTCGCCAATATAGTATTTCGCAAACGAAGGGGCAAGACCCTCCAACAAAAAAAAGTCTGGATCATCGCACCAACATTGTCTCCATTCTGGAGAGCATGGTTTCCGTTTTCACCATCCTCATGCACCATGAACCAAAAGTCTTGTTAGGAGGGATCAAATCCAAGCAACGATCGATCGGACAATGGGGACACTCGTTTTCGCTTTGAATGGTTGCGATTTTCCCTCCCTCCGGATAAATCCTCCATTCCCGGTCGATGTATTGTCGGAAAGGTGCCAGAGACGGAGTTTCGACCGCAACGGCAAGATGTCGCGGGCCGGAATCATTCGAAACACATAGCCTGCTGCGTGCAATCAATGCCGCAAGTCTGCCAATGTTACCGCCCGTGTCCACTTCTATTACACGGGTTTTCAACCTGCCCCTGATTTCCCCCGTGACCGCATTATCATAAGCACTTGAACAAAGAAGGACTTTGAATCCAAGTTTGATCTGTACGGTATCAATCAATTCAGCGAAACGGGCAGGCGGCCATATCTTGTATGCACCTGTTGCACCCGGATGAACAATAACAATGTCATGGCCAAGATTATGCTTCGATATGAATTGATCAGCCCAAGCCGCATCCTTATCCGGAATTGTGAACTCTGTTTTCACATTGCGTACCTCTGCACCCAGACATCGCACAAGGTCGCAATAGTATTCAAGAACGCCCTTATCGGGCTTCGTTATGTCCGGAGTGACATTCAACAGAAACCTCAATGCCTGGTTCTTTTGTCCAACGCGTATTCGGGCGCCAGACAGAAAAGCCCATGTGGCAAACCGGTCCTCAGGGAACGTACACACAACAGTATCAAACTTCTGAGCACGGAGAAAACGGAGAACGGACAACTCGGTTTTGAACCTCTTCCAACTTCCTCCCGCTCGAAGCAGGACGCGGCTACCAACATACACCGATGAAAGTCGGGGATTATTGAAAAGTGGGTTGCCTTCTTCCGCCGGACGAACGAGTTCTCCATCATGAGCCAACGAACGCCGCTCAAGCGCGAGAACTGAAATCACGCAATCTGGATATGATTCTTTAAGACCGCGAATGGCGGGAGTCAATAACAACAAGTCGCCAAGCTGACCCTCGGCAAGAAAAAGAACTTTGGACGGCATTGATTACGCCGTCGAGACAGGCAGACCGAACAAACGGCGCGCGTTCTGCGTAGTTATATTTTCCACTTCGTCAACAGAAACGTGCTGGAGCTCTGCAATCCGCTTTGCAATGACGGGGATATGCAACGGTTCATTGCGTTTCCCCCTGAATGGAACGGGAGCAAGATACGGACTGTCGGTTTCAAGGAGAAGATTTCGCAGGGGAACGCGTGAAGCAACATCATGCGCCACAGCTGCAGTTTTGAAGGTCACCATTCCGGGGAAAGACACATCAAATCCTGTATTGATAGCCCTCCAGGCAAACTCAACCCCGCCTGAAAAACAATGGTATACTCCCCGTCTCTGTTCCTCCGAGTTTCTCCACTCTGGAAACCCCGTGATCGCTTCCTCCACCACCATCATCGTGTCTTCAATGGATTCACGGGTATGAATAACAACAGGCAGGTCACGCCGTTGGGCGATGTCTATCTGGGCCTTGAAAACGGCAATCTGGACGTCGCGTGGAGCAAAATCATAGTGATAGTCGAGGCCGATCTCACCGATGCCGACAACCTTTTCATGCCGGCTGAGTTCTTCAATGCGTTTCAACAGCTGATCATTTGCTTGAGCAGCTTCGTGAGGATGAAAACCAACGCATACAAAGACATGCGGATTCCGATCCGCCAATGCAATCGCCTTGACGCTGTCTGCAACATCGGTTGACGGATTGATGATAACTCCGACCCCGGCATCATATGCCCGCTTCAACACCTCGTCGCGATCATCATCAAATTGAGAAGAGGTAATGTGACAATGAGAATCGATAAACAATTTCAGTGTCCCCCGAAGTGGGCTTCAAAGGAAAGAATGAACGTCCGCGGCGGCATCATGTTGGCAATAAGCTCAACATAATTATACTGGAGGATGTTATTAATGCTGAGCGTCGCGGTCCAGGGTGCATGGAAAGCATCAAATCGAAACGCGCAACGCACATCCAGCACATATGTCGAAACGCGTTCACCGGCATCATTCACAAACGCATTGAACTCTTCGTCAATGTTCTCAATACGGCTGATGTACCGGAAATCCATCCCCGGTGTGAAAACTCCCGCCTGAACCTGGGCGCTGGCATACAACAAATGTCGCGGTCGATACTTTAGCACATCGTTGAGAGACAAATCCTTCGGATCCATGTATGTGTATCCGACGGAAAGCGGAATCTTACCTCCGATCAACGACGACTGGAGCGACGCTTCAACTCCTCTGATCCTTGCCCTTGTGACATTGTTGAATTGTCCTTTGAGAACCCCTCCCACAGAAACAAATCCCGCTTCAATCAAATCCCAATAGTCGGATTGAAACAAAGCCGCATCGAGTACCGCGAATCCCAGGATTTGGTTTGCACCGATTTCATACGAGATACTCTTCTCAGGCACCAACGCCAGATTGGGAATAACATCAAGCCCGCCCGCCTGAGTGACGACAAATGCCTCCGCCGCCGCAGGCGTCCGGAAACCGCGGCCCACTGATGCACGCAGTGTTGTTGCCTCTCCAGCGGCATACGAAATACCCAGCTTCGGATTCACCTGACTGTTCGATGAAAGCGAATCAAGGTCTTGATAGTCATATCGTGCACCCGCAGTGAGGGTCATGTGCGGGAATGGAGAGTATTCATCCTGGGCATACACAGCAAATCCGCCGCCACTCCGGGCACCGAACAAATCCGCAGTGACTACATCCGTGTTGCCTTCGATGCCCGTAGTGATTATGTGATCATGGGAGGGCTTCCATGTGAACTGAAACTCACCTCGCACAACATCCGAACGCGAATTGTTCGTCAACGTATCAATGCTGTCATCCCAACGGTTGCGGAACCACATCGCTCTGACGGTATAGGAAGTCTTTTCCGAGGCAACATGATGAAGCTGTCCGCTCAGAAAAAATCTTGTCGAGGTCACGCGGTCTCCCTGTTGCGCGTCATCCGGAACAAGGGCCGAATCCAAATCCTTCCAGAAGAGAAAACTCCCTCTGTGTTGATGAAGGATATTGAATGTCGTCGTCAATGTCGTCCGGGGAGAAATGCTGAACGCGCCTTTGGCAAAGCCGTTGTACCTCCTGCGGAAATCGTTCTGACGGTAACCGTCATCCGCCATGCGCGACCCGAACAGTGTCACACCGAAATCTCCGAAACCGGAAGAATACCCGATAGACTCACCGTCAAGCATGCGGGTTCCCCCACCCCAATCCCAGATCGGGTATGAAGGGTCAGCGTACAGCCCACCATAGAACCTGACGCGTATCTCTTGTTGATTGGAAACAACGGGCTTGGTAAGCACGTTGATGACTCCGCCAAGTGCGCTTGACCCATACAACGCGGAGCTTGCGCCTTTGACAACCTCAACACGGTCAATCTGGCTTACAGGAACGGTCTCGAAATTCAACTCACCTGTGTCACCGGTAATCATCGGGATG
The DNA here is from genome assembly GCA_964550275.1 of uncultured Chitinophagales bacterium. Lineage (GTDB taxonomy): Bacteria > Bacteroidota > Ignavibacteria > UBA10030 > UBA6906 > CAZJYO01. The sequence goes on along the minus strand of CAZJYO010000243.1, from coordinate 382 downwards.
CCGTCGAGAAGCATAAGAACGCGGCTTCCCGCGCCGCGGCTGTAACCGCTGGAACCGCGAATATTCACCTGCGATTCCATGAGATTCACACCCGGCACAAACCGGAGCGCATCATCAAGAGCAACGGTATTTCTGTACGCAATGGTTCTGCTCTCCAACAGGGATATACTCACGGGAACATCTTTCAGGGATTGCTCGCGCTTGTTGGCGGTAACAACGATTGCGTCCGTCGAAAGCGATCGCGTTTTCAATGTAACGGCAACAAACGACGTGTCATTTCCGCGAACAGCAACGGATATTGACTGGGATTCAAAACCAATGTGGGAAACGAGAATATGATGGGTCCCTTCAGCGATTCCGGTAATCAGGAATCTTCCCTCAC
>CAZJYO010000242.1:0-4193 GCA_964550275.1 uncultured Chitinophagales bacterium | reverse complement strand
TGGTCGGTATCGCCGTTGCGGTCGGTATCACGATGTTCCAGGATAACGCAGTGTCTGCGAACCGTGATGCGGTGACCAATGACTTGGTCAACCTCGCAGCCCGTGCACAGCAGCACTATCGTCGTCCTACCGCCCTCGGTGGTGGTCAGGGTGCATTCAACAACTCAGCCGGTGGCGTTGGCATTACCGCCATCAACCAGCTGACCTCAAAGCCGACGAACGCGAACGGTACCTATTCACTCGGTACGGTTGGTGCAACATCGCTGGTCCTTACCGGTACGGGTACGGAAGAGGGTGATGATGGCAGCCAGCTTGAAGTGATTATGACTGTTTACCCCGACAGTACATACGTTGTGTTTAGCAACTAATTCCAATGAAGTTGGGGCTTCCGGAAAATCCGGAGGCCCCTTTTTTTGATAGGACGAGAGGCGGGATATGGGTTCACAACAGCTCTTACTACTTATCGTTGGCGTGGTTATTCTCGGCATCGCAGTAGCTGTTGGTGTGTTCATGTTCATCAACCAATCAGCTGCCACGAACAGGGATGCAATCTCCAATGATCTCGTACAGCTTGCGGCCCAGGCCCAGAAATACTACCGCAAGCCGTCAACAATCGGCGGCGGCAACAATTCTTTTGGCGGCTTAACACTGGCCAGAATCACAAGTGAGCCCATCAACGCCAATGGCGAATATAGTCTCACTCCTGATCCTGCTCCACAGTCGTCTTCATCGGTGACCATAACAGGAACGGGAAAAGAAACCGGCAATGACGGTTCGACTTCCCTGGTGATGACGATGACCGTTTGGCCTGACAGCATTTTGATTGTTGCAACAAATTGACGCGATGATGAAGCACGGCAAAGAATATATGCATGGAGAATTGAGTGGGGGTGCTCCCCTTGTTGGTCCACTTGTTTTGCTAGGTGGGGGATCTAGTAAGACGTGAGGTGGATTCAGCGGGGGAGTTGACCCCCGAATTGCTGAACCGGACGTGGTGATGTTCCGGAACTGAACATGAAACGATAAACCAAGGACGCGGGTACATGGCGGAATTCAGAATAGAAGGTGTCACCAATACCGGCAAGCCGGTGCAGGGTGTCCTCGACGCCGAATCACTCAGCTCGGCAAAGCAAAGAGCCGCCCAGATGGCCCAACAGCGGAAGTTCAAGTTGTTGCAGGTGCTTCCGCGGTCAACATGGGTGTACAAAGTACAGCGCGGCACCGAAAAGCCCATCATGGGAGAGCAGAAAGCTTTCACCAAAGCTGAAGTCCAGGATGCTCTTCAAAAGATGGGGTACCGCGTCATCCGGGTTCAGAAACGGTTGCTCAATTACAGGGCAAAACCGCCTGCCGCGGAAATTGTCACGTTTGTGCGCGTGAGCGCGGACTTGATTCGCCAGAAACTCCCGTTCAACGAAATCATGCAGTTACTCTCCAACGACGTTGAAAACAGGACACTGCGTGAGGCCATCAAGGATATCAACGCGGAGTTGAAGCAGGGTAAGGACAGCGAACGGTCCTTCATCAAGCACGAAGCCACCTTCGGCAGGTTCACGGCCCATATGCTCGGCCTTGCTTCAAAGAGCGGTAACATGGCGGAGATCTACGAGAGCACGGCGAAATTCCTCGAACGGCAGGCCGAGTTCAAAAAGAATCTCAAGAGTGCCCTGATCATGCCCATGGTGACTCTCGTTGTGTTGTTCGGCGCGGTCATTTACTACGTGGGATACATTTTTCCGGCCACGGCCAACTTGTTCAGGAAGTTTAATATTGACCTGCCCCCGATGACCAGGGCAACGCTTGCCATGAGCGATTTCCTGGTTGAAAATATTCTCTGGATCATCATCGGAACAGCTATTCCGTTGATCCTTGCGGCGCGGTTTTTTACAACCGAGCGCGGCCGGTTCATTATGGACAAATACATCTGGCATATTCCCGTGATGGGCACGCTCCTCCACAAAATGAGCATCGAGATCTTCTGTCGTGTATTCTATGCCCTCTATAGCGGGGCCGGCGAGAATATTGAAGTCATCCGTATGGCGTCGGAAGCGTGCGGCAACAAATACATGGAACATCAGATCAAGACGGTTGCGTTGCCCATGATGATTCAGAAAGGCGCCGGTATTACCGAGGCCTTTGATGCAACGGGCGTGTTCACGAAGACGGCGCTTTCGCGATTCCACTCCGGCGCGGAAACGGGAACGGTAAAGCACACGGCGCTCCAGCTTGCGGATTACTATGAAAAGGAAACATCGTACAAAATGCGCAACGCCATTGACTACATCCAGGTAATGATCTCGATGGTCATCATGGTGGTGTTGACGGCTCTTACGATCGTCTCATCGGAAACGGCAACCATCAGGCCGAAGAACCCGGCGATCAGTGAAAACAAGGCAGTGCACCAAACGGAGGCAAACGTATCCTAAGCTGTGGGTGTCCCATCCCCCGGCGGTACGAAGGACAATGGCACAGGTCGACATAACAGATAAGATCGGGTTCGCCCTTCTGAAAAAGGGTGTGATCGACTACGAAACCCTGGAAAAATCTCTTGCCATCAAGAATTCCGAGGGATCGAAGAACCGGAGAAATCTCGGTCAAATCCTTGTTAATGACTTCCAGGCGGATCATGACGAGGTGTTTCGGGAGGTTGCCGGACTCTACGCGTTCCGGGAAATCCACCTGAGCGATGAGACGATTGACAAACCGCGTATCGACTTTATCAGGCGCTTTGTCGATCCGCTTCCGGAGAACATCCGTGTACTCATGGTCCAGGCGCGCATTCTGCCGCTAAAATTTGATCCCAAGATTCCGGACAAACTTCTCATCATTTCCGCTGATCCCACGGATCGACGGATTCAGCTTGTTGCCAGAAATTTTGGCGTGAAAAAATATGAAGTGGCGTTTTGCCGGTTGAAAGATCTCACGTCCCTTCTCGAGCAGGTTATCCCGCCGGAAAACGAATTTCTCCGCCTCCTGGAGGATTCGAACGTCGGGATGGAAGTAAAAGAAGACGACATCTCGGTTGATGAGGAAGCACTCGAAGCCGAAATCACCAAAAGCGCGCTCGTCAATCTTGTTGAGGGTTGTCTCGTTGAAGCGGTACGTCAGGGCGTGAGTGACGTTCACATTATTGCCAAAGAAGGCAAACGCACCGAGTTTTGGTTCCGTACCGACGGTTCATTGAAGTTGTGGCACGGGCAGGAAAACACGTCGCCCGAAGCAGTTGCCGCCGTTGTGAAGGATCGTTCCAAGAATGTGGACCGCTTTGAGCGCGACGCATCGCAGGACGGTTTTATTCAGCGCCTGATTGATGATCACATGATCAGATTCCGTGTTTCGATTATGCCCATCGTCGGCATCGAGTTTAAACATAAGTTTGAGAGCATCGTTATCCGCGTCCTTGATGACCGCAAGGTTATCACCGATCTGGACAAGCTCGGTTTGCAGGGACCGGCGAAGGATTATTTCTATAAAGCGATCGCGAAGCCGCAAGGCATCGTGATTCTTACCGGCCCGACAGGAAGCGGCAAGAGCACAACTCTTGTGGCCGCGCTTCACCAGGTCATTGATCCGACGGTGAACGTGCTGACGGTTGAAGAACCGGTGGAATATATCATTCACGGCGCACGCCAGCTTAAGATCAGTCCCAAAATGAATTTTGACCAGGCCATCCGCGGAATTCTCCGCCATGACCCCGACATCGTTCTTGTGGGCGAAATGCGCGATAAGGCCACGGCGGAAATTGCCATCAAACTGGCAAACACAGGTCACTTGACGTTTTCAACGCTTCATACGAACGACGCGCCCAGTGCTGTATCCCGTCTCTATAAGATGGGCATTGAGCCGTTCCTCATTGCGTATGCCATCAATATTATTGTCGCGCAGCGCCTTGTGAGGACTTTGTGCAACAACTGCAAGCGTATCATTCCCAAAAACGAGATTGACCGGGATGTGTATGTGAAGTTTGGGTTTGAAGAGGAAGACCTTGACAAATACGATATCTACGAAGCCATCGGCTGTGATAAATGCGCCGGTGGATACAAAGGCCGCGCCGCAATTCACGAGGCGCTGTACTTTACCAGGGAACTTCGCTCGATCATTGTGAAGGCAGGTGGCGATGTTGATGAAGAAGCGATCCGAACGCAAGCAGTCAAAAACGGCATGTGGACGCTTCGACGTGCAGGCATCGAACG
>CAZJYO010000241.1:0-4234 GCA_964550275.1 uncultured Chitinophagales bacterium | reverse complement strand
CGCTTACCGGTTACGTCCCGGCGCATATCCCATATGAGGAAGCTCTCGTTCTTCGAAAGAATAATCCAAAGGAGTACATTCGACGCGCCCAGGAGTCTATTGTAGAGCATGTAAAAGCAATGCTTGGATTGCAGAAGCGCGGCGCGGTTACGTTTGATTACGGCAACAACATTCGCGGCGAAGCTCTTGCCAATGGCCTGTCCAACGCGTTCGATATTCCGGGGTTCGTCCCTGAATATATTCGACCGTTGTTCTGTGATGGAAAAGGACCGTTCCGCTGGGCCGCACTCTCGGGGGATCCCGAAGACATTTACCGGACCGACCGGGCCGTGCTGGAAACATTCCCTGAGAATACTGTGTTGTGTCGTTGGATTCAAAAAGCGCAGAAGCAGGTTCATTTCCAGGGCCTGCCTGCGCGGATTTGCTGGCTTGGATATGGCGAACGGGCAAAGATGGGGAGGATTTTCAACGACCTTGTTGCGCGGGGTGAAGTGAAGGCGCCGATTGTCATTGGACGCGATCACCTTGATTGTGGATCTGTGGCTTCCCCCAATCGCGAGACAGAAAAGATGAAGGACGGAAGCGACGCGATTGCTGACTGGCCTATTCTGAATGCTCTTCTGAATGCTACCGGCGGCGCAAGCTGGGTGAGTGTTCACCACGGTGGTGGAGTCGGCATGGGTTATTCCATTCATGCAGGCATGGTGGTTGTCGCTGATGGAACTCCCGAAGCTGATGCGCGTCTTCAAAGAGTGCTTACGTATGATCCTGGCATGGGCATCATCCGCCATGCTGACGCCGGATACGACCGCGCCATTACAAACGCGAAGCAACACGGTGTGAAGATTCCCATGATGCGGTAAGCGAAGTTGGCTGACGAACAAAAAGATTCTTTCGGTCTTTGTTCCTCATGCCTTCATGCGACGGCCATCCGAAGTGGAAAAGGAAGCATGTTTCTTCTGTGCGGGCTTTCAAAGACGGATTCACGATTCCCCAAATATCCCCGGCTTCCTGTATTGACCTGCGCAGGATTTGCCCAAACAAAACGTGCTGACCAGTCGTATACGGGATAGCTATCGATGTCTTCCTTGTCCAACATATCTGATTACCTAAAAAAAGAAGCCGGTGACATACGCGACTCCGTGCATGGCGTCGTCAGCGATGCTCGCGCGTCATGGAAACAGCAGTCGGCAAACACCTTCGGCAAGAAACTCAACAATCCGCCCGATATCGATCCGTCAAAGTTCAAGAAGATCATCCTCACCATCCTCAAGGTGTTGATTGGGATTGAACTTCTGAGCGCTGCGCTTGAAGGCCTCCAAACGGGAAACTGGATGCGGCTCAGTCTCGATCTCCTGATTGCAGGCGCCCTGTTCATCCTATGGGAACGCATTACGCGGATTACGCTCGAACAAAAGGAAAAATTCCGCCGGCGTGTAGAAGCTCCCGGCGGACGCATTACGCTTTGGGACGGGCTGCTGTTTTCCCTGCTCTGGTCTGATGAAATCTACACCAACATCCCTTCGGATCGGAAACGCCTTGTTGTCATCAGCTATACGTTGATTGCCCTTGGCGTCGCAGCGACGGCGTTCCTGAACATTTCCGTGATGATTGTCGGCGCGTTGATTCTGGCCGCCGTGAACCTCCTGAGTTGGGTGGTTTCGCGTGAACGCGGCGAACGGGATACTCTTGCGACAGAACTTGCACTTGCGCATGACGTCCAGGTTTCCCTGATGCCGAAAAGCCATCCCCAGGTTGAGGGATTCTCGATTGCAGGCGTGTCGTTTCCCGCGCGTGAAGTGGGCGGAGATCATTTTGACTATCTCCAATGGCCTGATGCCGACGGCTCACTGTGTATTTCGGTTTTTGACGTTTCGGGGAAGGGAATGCACGCCGCAATGTCCGCGGTGTTTGCAAGCGGCGCGCTTGCGTCGGAAGCGCATCATGCCGGCTCACCGGCGGACCTTCTCACCCGGCTGAACAAAGCAATCTATCCGCGGACGAAACGCGGACACTTCGTTGCCTTTCTTCTCGCGAGACTCAATCCCCGTTCGAAGGAAATCGTCTTTGCCAACGCCGGACAAACGAAACCATTGTTAAAATCGGGGGATTCCGTACGGTGGCTGGATTCGACCGGTATTCATTTTCCTCTTGGGATGATGGAGCGATGCGAGTATCAACAGTCATCTCAAACACTTCAAAGCGGCGACGTTCTTTGCCTTCTTACCGACGGTGTGACGGAAGCGATGAACGAAGCGCGTGAACAATATGGATCGGATCGTCTGGCTGGCCTTCTCGCGGGAATGAATACATCAACATTGTCCGCGGAGCAGATCATTCAGTGTGCTGTTGCCGACGTTCGAACGTTTGTTGGTACCGCGCCACAACATGACGACATGACCATTGTGGTCGTGAAGGTATTGTAGCCGGTATGCGCCTCCTGAGTGTTCTTTTCCTTGCTGTTGTTACTCTCTCTTCGTCCTCCTTGAGCCAGTCCGGATTCAATCTGCAACTTGCCTTGGACTATACCTCTGCGGATCGCACGCTTGAACTTTATGACGGAACGGTCGGGTCTCCGCAGGACGTGGCGTCGCTGCGTGGAAGCCGGTTGGCTCTCGGTGCAACAGGCCTGCTTTCGGGGCAACGTCTTGATCTTGCGGACCTTGAGACACACCTCAGGGATGCAAAGTACAAGCATGTTGCGGAAGACGACGTGTTCAGAATGAAGGAGGCCATTGATAACGCTGATAACATCAAAGCGCTTCTTGCAGAGATCAAGCGGCGAAATTTTGCTCAGCGTGTCATAGCCACCGTCAGTCAGCTTTTTCCGTCCGATACGCGCCTGACGAAAACTGTTCCCATGTATTTTACGGCATTCGGCCATCAGAATATTTCTGCATTTGTGCAGTCGATCGATTGGCGAAACGGCGTTCCTGTTCCAGTTGGCGATGGGGAAGGCGAACTGACCATTGTGGTCAACCTTGCGCGCACGGTGTTTTACGGCTCAACCGTCGAGGAGCGTTTTGTGGGGACACTGAGTGTTGTTGCCCACGAGGTGTTTCATGTTGCCTTCGGTCACTATCAGAATGAGTCGCGTGAGTGGCAGGCGTGGTTCGAAGGCCATCGCGGAGCGCTCGACCATCTTCTGGAACTAACACAGAACGAGGGCATTGCGCACTATTTGTCGTTTGAACAGCGCGGCGGTTACATGCCGCAGGATTGGCGCACCCGCATCAAGAATGCTTTTCAGGAATTCAACGCGCGTTCGCGTGAGTTGACTTCAGCGACAATATCGATGAGGCGTGCCCAGGAAATCATTCGCGCATCGAATACTTCGGAATACTGGGAAAGCTATGGAGCGATCACGGGTTTGTTTATCGCGATGACCATTGACCGCAAGGCCGGACGTACAGCACTACACTCGACGATTTCAGGCGGACCCGCGGCGTTTTACGAAACCTATGACCGGCTTGCCCAAAACGATGACAACCTTCCGCGGATTGAAGAAGCCATTCTCAAACACGTCCGGTAGCTGCTTGCCGGTATTTGCTCCTTCACACTGAATTGCCACGGGCGGTCACCAACCCTGCCTGCGGCAGGCAGGCACTTGGTGACCGATAAGCGAAACGCTCCTTTGTTTTCTGTTCACCTTCTTCCTCGCGCTACTATTGCTTTTGTCCCGAGCCCACCCACTGCTACGATAAGGTTGTCACGCATTTGGACGGATGTGAATGAACCTGACATGTCTGAAAGAAGAGTTTGCCAGTTTAACCCATTCCAATGAGCAAGAAGCCCGAATGCTCCACAGACGACAATGTCATTCAATCGTGGCCCAGATATTGACGTTGTTGCAATGGTGGGTAGGCTACCATCAAGCTCCCAGATTCCTAATGGTGAGCGTGATCTCCACACGCCCTGTCCGACCACAACGTATTCTCTCCGGGGAACAAACCAAATACCGCTGACACCCCAAGATTGAAGCCCGTCGGTCAGCACTTGATTCACGTTAGAGCCTTGAATCGACAGAACCTTGCTGCCGCCTGGGACACCGTAGTCCTCGGCAACCGCAAGAATCTCATACCCTCCGTTTGAATCGCTCTCTCCATGCACGTCCATTATCGGCAGTGTTGTCCCGCTTCCTATGCTCTGCCACGTCGCACCGTTGTAACGCATGATCGTCCCAGCATTGCCAACGATGTATACATCCTGAGCACTCGATCCCCATATCTTGTTT
>CAZJYO010000240.1:0-4245 GCA_964550275.1 uncultured Chitinophagales bacterium | reverse complement strand
CGAACACATCGACGCGATGGCGCTAAACCTCAAGAGCTTGTTCAAAAAAGCCGTGGAACTTTCACCAAACCTCACCGACGAGCAACTCACGATTGTTCTGAACCTCGACCAGCCGGAAGCAACCGCAGATGTCATCACTTCGATGGTTCAGGGTTCTATCCAGGAGAAACAGGAAATCCTTGAAACGCTGGAATCCGAAAAACGCATTGAGAAAGTCACCGTGTTGCTCACCAAGCTGATTCAAAAGCTTGAGCTCAGCACCAAGATTCAATCGGAAGTGCAGGATGGTATCAGCAAGACACAGCGGGAATATTTCCTGCGCGAGCAGATGAAAGCAATCAAGAAGGAACTTGGGGAGGATGAAGAACGGCAGGAGCTTGTCGAGCTGAGGAAGCGCATTGATGAAGCCAAACTTCCCGAGGAAGCACTCAAGGTGGCGAACAAGGAACATCAACGCCTGTCTTCGATGAATCCCGCGTCGCCAGAGTACACTGTTTCGAGGACATATCTCGACTGGATTCTGGATTTGCCCTGGTCGGTTTCCACCACGGATAATCTGGACATTCCCAAGGCGAAGGATGTGTTGGAACATGATCACTACGGTCTGGACAAAGTGAAGAAGAGAATCCTGGAATATCTTTCAGTCCGGAAATTGAAGAACGATATGCGCGGTCCCATTCTCTGTTTTGTCGGTCCTCCGGGTGTCGGGAAAACGTCACTCGGTCGTTCTATTGCGAATGCACTCGGTCGGAAGTTTGTCCGCATTTCGCTTGGCGGCGTTCATGATGAAGCGGAGATCCGCGGTCATCGCCGTACATATATAGGCGCACTGCCCGGAAGGATCATTCAGGGTTTGAAAAAAGCCGGATCGAACAATCCCATCTTCATGCTGGATGAAGTGGACAAGCTTGGCTCGGACTTCCGCGGTGATCCGTCGTCCGCGCTTCTTGAAGTGCTGGACCCGGAACAGAATTTTTCTTTCAGCGATCATTACTTGGAAATTCCCTTTGATCTTTCCAACGTGATGTTCATTGCAACGGCGAACCAGATTGAACCGATCCCCCCGCCGTTGCGTGACCGCATGGAGATCATCGAGATTCCGAGTTATATCGAAGATGAAAAGCTTCATATTGCAAAGCGTTTCCTTATGCCGAAACAATTGAAGGAACACGGACTGACGGATGACCAGCTTCAGATTGATGATGACGCTACGCGCATGACTATCGCGGGTTACACGCGCGAAGCGGGTGTAAGAAACCTCGAACGGCAGATTGCAACAATTGCGCGCGGCGTTGCGCGTGACATCGCCGAGGAAAAAGTGAAGAAGGTTGCTGTGAAGAAGGACGACCTCCGCACGTACCTCGGTCCGCAAAAGTTCTACTCCGATGTCGCGGAGCGGTTGAGCCGTCCAGGTATTGCCGTGGGGCTTGCGTGGACGCCGGTTGGCGGTGATATTCTGTTCATAGAGGCGACGAAGATGCTTGGCAAAGGGAGCCTCATTCTCACCGGACAACTTGGCGATGTTATGAAGGAATCAGCGCAGGCGGCATTGAGTTTCCTTTCTGCAAACGCGTCGCGTTTTGGTATCGCGCCCGATTTCCGTTCCAAGTATGATATTCACATTCACGTTCCGGCGGGAGCGATTCCGAAAGACGGACCTTCGGCAGGAGTTACGATGTTGACGGCTCTCGCTTCGTTGCTGACAAACCGGAGGGTGAAAAGCGATCTGGCGATGACGGGCGAGATTACTCTGCGCGGAGCGGTTCTTCCTATCGGCGGTGTGAAAGAGAAAACACTCGCGGCACACAGAGCCGGCATAAAGAATATCATTCTACCGGAACGCAATAAATCTGACGTCGAGGAAATCCCTGAATCAACACTGCGAGGCGGCTCAACAATAGAGTTCCATTTCGTGAAAGAAATGAAGGAAGTGCTTGACCTGGCCCTGCTCCCTGAGAAAGAAGAATCTTCCGAGGAACTCGGTATCGATGAGGCGAGGGTGAATTAGCTGTTTTTTGGGAATTCTGAACTCTAAGGGCTTGGCGGTCGTCTTGGTTGCCGGGCCCTTTCATTTTGCCCCGTTTGACATTCTCCAATCTCTTTTTTACTATTCTTATGTAAATCAACGACTTACAGCACTTCAACAAGCCGTCCATGACTCGATCAACAAAGTGGTTCCTTGGTATTCTCGGCATACTTGCGGTCGTGGCAATCGGCGTAACCGTTTTGGCAATCTCTCTCCTCTCCAGTGCGAGCACAAAAACCGAACTTGTAACAACCGGCTCCGGCGATAGGATTGCTCTCATTGAACTTACGGGCGTTATTGTTGACTCCAAAGAAATCGTCCGGCAGTTTAAGGAGCGACGTGAAAACAGTTCCATTCGCGCAATTGTCTTCCGTGTGGAATCACCGGGCGGCGGGGTTGTGGCAAGTCAGGAAATCTATGAGGAAGTGAAGAAGACGCGAGATTCAGGCAAGCCTGTTGTCGTTTCGATGGGTTCGATTGCCGCCTCGGGCGGATATTACGTTTCCTGCGGCGCGAGTTTAATTGTTGCTAATGCCGGAACGTTGACGGGAAGCGTTGGTGTGATTTCTGAATTTTTGCAACTTGAAGAAGCGCTGGAAAAACTCGGCGTCGGCGTGAAGACGATCAAGAGCGGCGCTCTGAAGGATGCGGGTTCTCCCACCAGAACAATGAATGAACGTGATGAGAAGTATTTCCAGGATTTGATGGATGATGTTCATGGCCAGTTCATTGGCGTTGTGGAACGTGAACGCGATCTCGGGCATGACGAAACTGTTGCGCTCGCCGATGGCCGCGTGTTCACCGGTGCACAAGCTGTTCCCCTCGGACTTGTTGACACGCTCGGCACTTACGAAGACGCCATCCGCATGGCGGCGGATCTTGCAGGCATCGAAGGCGAACCGGCCATTGTCAAAGAGCGCGTCCGTGAGACCTGGTTTGAATCGATGTTTGGCGACGTACCCGGAGCGATTTCAGAACTGCAGCAGGAGCTTCTGAACCGTCCGGTGCTTTCCTTCAGATTCCGCAATCCTTAATCGTAGCCCGTACACACCACAACACAAGGAGATCGAGAGTTGACAAAGGCAGACATTGTTGACACCATTGCCACGGCAACAGGATTGACAAAGGTGGAGACCGAGGCCGTGGTTGACGGGTTTATTTCCACAGTGATCAATGCGATGAAGGAAGGACGGAATATTGAGATCAGGGGATTCGGCAGTTTCAAAGTGAAGAAACGCAAAGGCCGCGTGGCGCGTAATCCGCGCACGGGCGAACAGGTAATGGTGGATGAGCATTGGGTTCCGCTCTTCAAAGTCTCCAAGGAAGTCAAGGGGCTCGTCAACGAAAATCTCACCAAGACAATGAAATAGCTCTTCCTATGGCTCTCGCACGGATTGCTTGCGGCAATTGTGGCGCATCGGTTGCGGTGGGGCAGAAGCAGTGTCCCCAGTGCGGCGCGCCGGTGGAATTTATCGAAGCACATCACTCCTGCCCGTCCTGCGGCCATACCAACGCCCACCCCGGTGATTTTTGTGAATCGTGCGGTTCACGCCTCATCCCGAACGCAACGCCTCGCAAAGCAGAACAGCGGCCTGCCGTCAAAAAGAAAACAGATCCGACACACATTGCCGTGGGAATTGTAGCGGTGCTTTCGCTGGGTTACTTTGTGTACAGCGAGGTTACACGGCCGTTTCCTGACAATACCAAGGCGCAAGCTCCTCCGGCACAGGCGCCGGATATGGACCATACCGATGAAGAAGAGATTACCCGGCTCGAACAGCTTGTGGATGCGCATCAGCACGATACGCTCATGGTGTTGGAGCTTGCGAACCGCCTTCACGATGCCGGGCTGAAACAACCGCGCTATCTTCCACGCGCGATCAACGCGTATACGCGCTACCTTGCTCTGCAGCCGTCTGACCCGGATGCACGTGTTGACAGGAGTATCTGTTATTTTGAAATGGGCCGTTTGGACTCCTCGCGTTCCAGTGAGTATTTCCAGAAAGCGATTGCGGAGATGGAAGACGTGTTCAAATCGCATCCGACCCATCAATCATCGGCGTTTAACCTTGGCATTGTGTACCTCTTTGCCGGAGACATGAAGCGTTCAACGCAGTGGTTCTTGACGACAGTGCAGATGAATCCGGAATCAGATCTTGGAAAACGTGCGGACAATTTGTTGAAACAGCATTCAAACACCACCCTTCAATAAATCACCA
>CAZJYO010000239.1:371-4261 GCA_964550275.1 uncultured Chitinophagales bacterium | reverse complement strand
ACTTTTTTGATCGCGGCGTAAAGAATAATGAAGAAGACAATGGCCGGAATTGCAACGACAGAAAGAAGGCCAACCACATCGACAAACGTTTGCATGGTTAAACCTCCGCCTGACGTTTGTATAGCGGAAGCCGGGCCAAAGCTTTGACCACGATAATACCAACGATGGTCGCGAGCGTATCAACAACGATGGTCGGACCGAGAATCTCTGTGGGGTTCGCTGAACCCGCTGAAGCGCGCAGAGCAATCACCGTTGTCGGTATGATCTGAACATTGCTCGTATTGATAACAAGGAATGTACACATCGCGTTGGTGGCCGTTCCGACCTTCTTGTTCAACTTGTTAAGTTCCTCCATCGCTTTGAGGCCGAGAGGCGTTGCGGCGTTGGCAAGACCAAGCATGTTGGCAGAGATGTTCATGATCATCGCGCCCATGGCAGGATGGTCGGGAGGAATCTCAGGAAACAATCGCGTCATCACCGGACGCAACGCTCGTGCCAACTGAGCCGCCAGTCCGGATTGCTCGGCAATTTTCATCACGCCCATCCACAAGGACATCACGCCGATGAGTCCGATGGCAATGGTAACCGCGGTCTTTGCGGAATTCAGGATCCCGTCATTCGTGACTTTCGTAAGCGCCGGGTATTTCGTGTTGGTTTCCGGATCGAACGGCTGGTTGAAATCCTTCCCCACCGCCACGAGAACACCGATGACGATGAGCGCGAGCCAGATGTAGTTGAGCACAGTCCCTCCTAGAATCTGAGTTGAAGTGCAATGCGGTTGCCGGTATCAGGCATCAGTCGGAGCGAAAGGTCATCTCCCACATCAAAATCATACAAGCTTGCATCCACGTACGCGTCGGCGATGTTCACGAGATACAGGATGACAAAGTACCACGCAAACGAATCGCGTTGATCCTTGTAATACTCGCGCAGACGAAGTTGAAGCTGGTCACCGCCTGTACCGTCATCGATACTGCCATAATATTTGTCGCGTGCATCGTTTGCGAGCCGGTTGTAGTGAAAATACTGCGAGGCAAAGTACAACCCGAAGCCCATCACTGCAGGCACTTTCCAGTAGGATTCGTTGTAGAGCTGTCCGGCCCCGGGAAGAATCGCCGAAGCAAGCATCGCAATGCCGGGCGATTTTGTAGAATGAGAACCCGTTGTGCTTGCGGACATGACGATCGGTCGCAGTGTGTCAGAAACGGTTGGAACATAGATCGAGTCAAGTGGAGATAGAGGCAAACCCGCGAGAGCGACGGAAGTCAGGAGGACAACAATAATTGGTGTGAGGACGAGCCGCACCCGTGGCATTGATTACCGGGATTCCACGAATGCTATGGCTTCAATCTCCACGCGCACGTCACGCGGAAGGCGCGCAACCTCGACAGTGGAACGAGCAGGAGGGTTTTCTTTGAAAAACTCGGCATACACTTCGTTCATCTGGGTAAACTCATTCATATCTTTGATGAATACTGTCGTCTTGACGACATTCGCCAGAGATGATCCCCCTGCTTCAAGAATGGCTTTGACGTTCTCCAACACTCGCCGCGTCTGTACTTTTACATCACCTTCGACGAGTTGTCCCGTTGAAGGATCAAACGCGATTTGGCCGGCGGTGAAGATCATTCCGTTTGGCGCAATGATGCCCTGATTGTACGGACCAATCGCGGCTGGAGCGGATTTTGTGCTTACGACTTTCTTACTCATGAAGTACGCACTGATGACAATAGATCAAGCAGGCGCTCAAGGTCTTCCAGCGAATAGTACTCAAGGATGATCTGCCCTTTACCATCGTTCAATGCTTTGATATCAACCTTGGTCCCGAGGGCATGGCGAAGTTTTTCCTCAACGCTCGCGAGCGAAACATCCGACGCGGGCACAGATGGACGGGAGCGTCTCGTTGTCTTCGTTCTTCCCTTCCTCCGTACAAGGCGTTCGACGTCTCTTACCGAGAGATCATCTTTGACAATTTCATGGAAGATATCGATTTGCAGAGCTGGATCTTCGATGGTAATCAGCGCGCGGGCATGACCATTGCTCACCTGTCCCTTACGCACACCGTTTTGAATCGGATCGGGAAGCCGCAGCAAACGCAGGAAATTTGCAATTGTGGAACGATCCTTGCCAATACGATCCGCGAGTTGATCCTGAGTGAGAGCGCATTCTTCAATCAGACGCTTGTACGAAATCGCGACTTCAATCGGATTCAATTGTTCACGCTGGAGATTCTCGATCAATGCAAGTTCGAGCATCTCCTCGTTGGTATTTACCTTGATGATGTACGCAGGGATGTGCGTAAGTCCGGCTTCGCGAGCCGCGCGGACGCGACGCTCGCCGGAAATCAACTGGTAGCCGTTCTCCATCCGGCGTACCGTGATCGCCTGGATAACGCCTTTCTCGCGAATCGATTGCTTCAGTTCATCCAGAGCAACCTGGTCAAAATCCGCGCGCGGCTGGAACGGATTCGCCTGGATCTTGTCGAGCTCTATCTGCGAGATTACTTCGTTGGAAAAACCATCATCAACACGCGTCGGTGCGGCAACAGTTGTTGGCGCTGGTCGCGGTATTAACGAGGCCAGTCCCCGTCCCAAAACCGGCTTTGTCATTTCTTCATTTCTCCCTGATTAAGCGGTAACAACCTGGTGATGATTTCTTGTCAACAACTCGTGCGCAAGCTCCATGTAGTTTCGTGTGCCCGCTGAAAGCGCGTCATACAGAACAATCGGTTTGCCGAAACTCGGCGCTTCGCTGAGCCGGACGTTTCTCGTCACCACAGTCTTGAATACCTTGTGGCCGAAATATTTTTTCACTTCTTCAACAATCTGGTTGGACAAACGGAGCCGCCCGTCAAACATCGTGAGCAAGACGCCTTCGATATCGAGATGCTCGTTCAATTGCTTCTTTACCATGTTCACGGTAAACAGCAACTGACCGAGACCTTCCAACGCATAGTATTCGCACTGCACAGGAATCAATACGGAATCCGAAGCAGTCAGCGCGTTGAGCGTAAGCAAACCAAGTGAGGGCGGACAATCAATAAAGATGAAATCATAATCATTGCGAAGGGATGCGAGAGCATGGCGCATACGCTTCTCGCGCTCTTCTAATTCCACAAGTTCCACTTCAGCGCCGACAAGATTGATGTGTGAGGGGATGATGGAAAGAAACGGCATCGGAGTTTGCTGAACTGTATCCGCTGCAGAAATTCCTCCGACGATCATTTCGTACGTGCTCTTCCCTTCGATCGCCGCGACGCCGAGTCCGCTTGTCGCGTTTGCCTGGGGATCGGTGTCAACCAAGAGCGTGCGCTTTTCCGCGGCGGCAACACACGCGGCAAGGTTCACTGCGGTCGTCGTTTTGCCGACTCCGCCCTTCTGGTTCGCTATGGTAATGATCTTGCCCAAGTGTTATCTCATCGAAACTGCAATGCCGATTACTAGGATGGAAAGCGCCACATTAATTCTGCTGAACTGGACAACCCGTTCGAGCGCCGGTTTTGCATGTTCAGGGGCGACGACAGCCAGTTTCAGCATGCGGGAGTTCCCATAAAAAAAGAATGACATCAGTACAAACGTTAGTTGTTTAAGGCCGAGCGCGATTGACCAATAGTCGTGATACTGAAAAAACAGAAACCTCGGACTGAACAGCATAAGCGCCACGCCGGTTACAAAGGCCATCGAGAGACACATCCAGCCAATGGGAATGAACTGTACCATTGCAGCGATTGCCCCGGGATCGCTTCCGTGTTCCGCTTTAAGCCGGGGAACAATGAAAAGGCCTTGATAGAACATCCCGCCCAGCCAAACGATGACCGCGAAAAGGTGGACGCTTCGTGTTGCCCATATCATGAAGTCCATTGGATGGAGGAATGGTCAGCCATTGTGAAA
>CAZJYO010000239.1:0-361 GCA_964550275.1 uncultured Chitinophagales bacterium | reverse complement strand
TCTTTTGGTTCTGCGAAGAAATGCGTAAGAATTCCGTCGGGGCGGTTCGCGACCCGCCCCTACGATGGGTCAGATAATAATTCGATGTAGAGATAGGGGCAAGAGGCTTACGGGAGATTCTCCGGATATTCCTCGTTCAACGACCACTTGATTGGATTTTGAGCAATGTATAGACGAATACGACGAAGGTCGGCTTCGTCGCGAATGACATGCTCGTAGAAATCACGTTGCCAAAAAAGTTGACCTGGAGTCCCGCGGGCAAGATTGATTTCCTTAGTGGAAACTGTTTTGAACGATCCGACAATCCGTCCCAAGGGTTTTATTTCGTAGGGACGATTCGTGTCGAAGATCCCGCCAAAGG
>CAZJYO010000238.1:0-4320 GCA_964550275.1 uncultured Chitinophagales bacterium | reverse complement strand
TATCAAACGATTCAAATCCCGCGGTGTCCTTGGGAAATGTACGAACAGATGTTTGTCCGTTGAATACGGAAGTCACCGTCTGGCCGTTCCGCTGCGGGTCGCGGTTCCTGTTTTCGAGCAGGAAGTACTCATGGGAGGAAATTGGAATGCGATACACAGAGTCTGCAATGCTCGCCGCCGGCATTTCTACAGTATGCCCGCCTGTTGAAAGCGTGATCGGCTGAATCCAACCAAGCCAGTATTTTTCCCATGCAGATGGTTCAGGAGGAAAAACGCCGGAGAAACTGAAAATCGCCTGGCCGTCCATCAACCCGAATCTGCCGATGCCCGATCGTCCGGTATTCGTATCGAAGAGATCGGGAAGTCCGAGAAAGTTTCCGACCGAGGCACAGAGCAAACCGTTGATGCTCAGCTCAAGCAGAACATCGCCGGTTAATCCCGGAAGCAGGCGGCTTTCCGTTTCCGGCGCAATAATCGAATTGGTGATATGAAATGATCCGCCTTGAACCGGAATGCCCTGGTATGATTCTCCGTAAAAACTCTTGAACGCATTCAGGCCAATGTACAGAGAAGGGATATCCGACGGCGTTGGATCGTAGCCGAGTGTTGCGACGAGATCAATGTCGCGCCCGGCCCCCGCGTGGAAAACCACGAAACACGAATAGGCAGAGAAGTCCGGCACGAGGCCAAGCGAATCCACTGCGCGCCATGTTTCAACAGCCAAGTTTCCAACGGCAACATTGCTTCCGTTGCGCGGCGGACTGTACGAGGCCATGAGTCCGGTCAGGGTCATGACCTGGTCGATAACCGTAGATTGGACGATGCACTTTCCTTTCGAGACCTTCCGGTAGTAGTTCTCCACGAACGTCAAGTGGTCACGAAAGTACTGGCCGTTATGCGGAGACGCGTCGATCACGGAGTCGGTTGGCGCGGTCAGGACAAAGTTTCCGTTGCCGGTGGTGCGCACGTCGTTGTCCGTTTGAAACTGTGCCATCACCGCGAGAATGCGGACTGTTTCAGCAACGGCCACAAAGGGACGCGGGCCGGAAAATGAATCATCCCGTGAGGCCATCACGGGATGACTCAAATGCTGTGCAATCACACTGAACGGAACAATCAACAACAGGAGGGAATATGTTGCCCGGGTCATGTCACCTGCATATACATCAATGTATGGTTGCGGTGGATTATTCTTCGCTGCTCTCGCCGACGCCCCATCCGATCAGCAAAGAAAAGCGGATGGTATCGGAAAGCGGATGGTTTTCTTCCGCCGAGATATAGCTGAAGTCAAACCCGTAAATATCATATCGGATACCGGCGCCGAATGTGAGAAACTTCCGGTTACCAAAGGAAGGATCTTCATAGAACCAGCCGATGCGCAGAGCAATCAACCTTGGCGCGCCGTACCAGTATTCCAATCCCATGGAGGTGTTGATCTTGCGAAGCCCGCTTCCGTCACCCCATGCACTGAAGATTGCCTCATATGCCGGATCGGACGTACCGTCGGCATTGCGATGCACCAAAAGTCTGCTGAAGTCAAGCGTATACTGCAAGGAATTGAATTCATCCTCGACAAATTTGTAGCCGAACCCGATACGAAGATTGGTGGGAAGAGGATCCGCCTGCGCGGCGTCAATGTACGTGACCTTCGGCCCGAGGTTTGACAAATTAAAACCTGTGCTGAATTTCTTCCCGAGGTCTCCCAGAAGGGGAACTTCCAGTTTTTGCGGACGATACATCAAGGCGATGTCAACGCTGATGGTGTTGGCAATTCCTGTGCCCTGTTCCTGCTCGGTACCGATGGGTGAAAGAGCGCTATGAATGTAACGAAGATTCATGCCGATACCGAGATCGTCAAACGCCTTTGTCGAGTAACCCACCGTTGCAGCAAACTCAAATGCTTTGAATTCTTCAAGAACCGTCGGACCGTCAGAGCCGGTGCGGGCAAATTTTCCAAGATTCAAATAAGTGAAGCTTGCGCCGAGCACTCCGCCAATGTCATCCAGCTTGATGCGGTAGTTCAGGTAATCGTAAAACAGGTCGGATTGTTGGAACTGCGGGAGCCAGTTTGCATGCGTGATGCTTAACTCCTGGCCCTCGAGGAACGCAAGCGCTCCCGGGTTCCAAAAGATGGCTGAAGCATCATCAACAGAACCTGTCCCCGCTTCACCCATGCCGCTGGCGCGCGAATTCGGCGCAATAAGCAGGAAGGGAACCGCAGACTCCCCCTGGGCGAACATTTGTGATGGCAGTGAAAGCGTACAAACCGTCAAAGCCAGCAAAAACGCCGCGATGATCGTGCGATTATTTGATTGCATTGTTGTGTAACCCTCCTTATAACAGCTTAAAAATGATGAATTCCAATCTTTGTTGCAAACAGACACCTCCATTTACTTCAAAACCGCCAACTTTCCCAACGCCTCGCTCGTGAACCTGCCGTCAACTGTCCGGGCTACTACCTTATAAAGATAGACCCCGTTCGCGAGGGCATCTCCGTCCCCGTCTCTGCCATCCCATGCCAAACGGATGAATGGTTCACCCGGGGAATATCCCTCAATGGTTTGAACAAGTCTTCCTGCCAGCGTGTACACTTTGACGGTGACATTCAGCGGGGTCAACAAATTCTGCCGGAATGTAAATGCAGTGCCCGAAACAAACGGATTCGGATAGTTCATAACATCGGAAAGTCTCAACTCGTCCGTTGTGGTAACTTCAAAATAGGTTTCCGCTGTTGAAGCGTTGTTGTACGTATCCCATGCGCGAACACGCACATGATTCGTTCCGGTGGAAAGTCCGCGCAACGCGTATTGCACACTTCCTGCTTGATAATTGTCCAACTCGCTCGTGTAGAACTCCGTAAGGTCCATGCTCTCCGCGGCATTGTTCACCCATGCCTCAATGCGATGGCCGATGCCGGCGGTGGAAGTATTGATGCCGCTGGAATCCGACATGTCAACAAAGAGTACCGGCTCCGCACTTACCGGGTCGCCGCTACGGA
Organism: uncultured Chitinophagales bacterium; assembly: GCA_964550275.1. Lineage (GTDB taxonomy): Bacteria > Bacteroidota > Ignavibacteria > UBA10030 > UBA6906 > CAZJYO01. The sequence goes on along the minus strand of CAZJYO010000238.1, from coordinate 1,322 downwards.
ACGCGCGACTGTCCAGAAATACATTGATGACCGGGCCCGTTGCGTCCGGGGCCGCGGACGTATCGGTTCCGCCGACGCGGACATTGGACGTGTAGCCGAGACCATCGGTTCCGGAATTCGAGAAATATGCAACAACCCTTCCGGTGGAATCGGCATACGAGATATCCTTAGGAACGATAAATGTCGCTGACAGTCTTCCGCCGACGATGGACGCCTGACCGGCGTAGATCTTACTGCCGGTGGCAAGGTAACTCCAGGGAATACCAAGATAGAAATTGGAAATGGTAATGATCCGGCTTGCATCAGTGAGCGTCAGCGATGTTTGACCGTTGAATGTCAGGTCCGGTTGATTGGACGAATCTCGTACGCTCCCTGTTACCGTCACCTTGCCAAGCGCACGCAGTTGAATCGGGGCGCTGCCGGAAACCGGTTCGTTGTTGATACTGTCGATGGATGCATACCCGTGCGGGAATTGCAATTGCATCGTGGGGTCGCCCATGAAAAAGAACTTTTCATCGTTGCTCGTATTAATGATGACCTTCGCTTCGTACAGTGCTGTTGCAGGACGATCAACGAGGAGTCGTCCGTTCGTGTCGCGCGAGAACATGGATGCAAACACTCGTTGGTGCAATGCGGCATTCGCACCTGAAAACACCTTGCGTGTCGCAGAGACAACGCCGATCGCCCCGCCATCCGGCTTGTTCATCAGCAATTCACCGCCGGTGTATCTGCGGGCGTCGTCCATCTGGGAATAATTGCATGTCGCGGCAAAAAAGAGGGCCAGCTTATCCGCATTTACCAATTGCGGTATAGACGACTGGTTATTGAAGATGGATTCATGCGCCCACACGGTGGGATTCCCGTGCCCGGTAAAGTTGACAATCGAGACCCCCCTGTTAATTTCATCAAGAATGGCCTGATATGCGCCCGGTTTTCTTCTTCCTTGCGCGGTGTTTACCGTTGGATACTCAGCGATGTAGATTTTCCTTTTTTCAAACTCATCCGGGGTGTAAATGGTTGCGAGGTCCTCTGCTTGCTGGCTGTGAACTGTCCCCTCCTCACGCTCAGGAGTCCATGAGTCATCGCCAATGAACAACATCCTGGTTTTCCACTCGTCGCGCGCAGATCCTGCATCGTAGTGAATCAGCTTGTCCACAACCGTGTTCGCTTCGGCAACAGTGCGGGATGATATCCTTCCTGAAACCATGAAGGGCGTTGAACTGCCAAAGACGAAGCGCGTGAAGAAATCGTCGGAGGAATAACTTCCAATATCGTCAAGCGACTGGAGACTTTGCCAGACGGGGACGTAGCTTGAACGTGAA
>CAZJYO010000237.1:0-4352 GCA_964550275.1 uncultured Chitinophagales bacterium | reverse complement strand
GATCGCCCATTCGGCGACGGTCAAAGCGTGTTCAAGCGGGCGCACGCTGCGTGACCGTTGCCTTCGGATTTTGGGATTACCATGGGAATAATCATCAGAACGCGCGCGCTGATCTGCCTTTGCTGGATCAGGGAGTCAGCGCGCTGGTCGAAGATTTGCACGAGCGGGGCCTGGACAAGGAGGTTTCCGTGATTGTTTGGTGGGAGTTCGGCCGTTCGCCCAAGATCAACAAAGACGCGGGGCGCGATCATTGGCCGCGTGTGTCGGCCGCGCTTCTGGCTTGTGGCGGCATTGTCAAAATACACGAGCGCCTTGCCGTTCACACGCTGTCGCAGCAACGGAAAATGATGCCTGCACCCTGCAATCGCATTGACGCGTTCCAGGAATTGCGCCATCAGTGCTTCGTCGTGTGTTTTTACCGGCATCACGAGGACATTCGCCCCTTCTGCAATCTCTCACGAATTTTCATGTCGAGCTGTTCACGGAGCGGCTCGATGTGAACACGGGAAATCACATCGCTTGCAAATGCGAACGTCAGAATGTCGCGAGCTCCATCCAAACCAAGGCCGCGTGAGCGAAGATAAAACACTTGCTCATCATCAAGCTGGCCAACCGTCGCGCCATGCGTACATTTCACGTCATCGGCAAAAATCTCAAGCTGGGGTTTTGTATCCATGCCGGCGTCATCCGAAAGCAGGACAGTCTTGTTCGTTTGCTTCGCATCGGTCTTCTGCGCGTCTTTGCGGACAAAGATCTTTCCATTAAAAACCCCGCGCGCTTTGCCGTCAAGCACGGCTTTATACAATTCGTGGCTTGCGCAATTCGGCTTTGCGTGATCAATAGTTGTGTGGTTATCCACCAACTGCGTACCGGTCCCAAGGGAAAGTCCGTTCAATGTGCATTCGCAATGTTCCGCGTTCAACACGGCAGTGATGTTGTTACGAACAATCGACCCGCCGATGGAGACAGAGTTCGAAGTGTAGGTACTGCGCGCATTCTGCTGAACATGAACGGCGCTGATGTGATAAGCAGGCCCTGCTTCATCCTGAAGTTTATCATGCTCAACGACAGCATCTTCGCCAAGAACAACCTCCGTCACTGCATTGGTGAGATACGAAACACCGGTCGCATGAACATAGCTTTCAACGAGCGAGACACGCCCGTTGCGCCCGACAAGAACCAGATTCCGCGGAGAAGTTACGAAGGAATCCGTTGTGCCGGTGGAAAGGAATATTGCATGAATCGGAAGATCAACAGAGAAGCCATCCGGAATATGCACGAACACACCATCCTGGAGAAACGCCGTGTTCAGCGAGGTGAACGCGTTGTCTTCAAAAGAAATGTGCTTGCCGAGATGCGTCTGGATAATTGCAGAATGATTTTTCAACGCGCTCTGTAAATTCGTAATGATGACTCCGGCAGGCACACCGGACGAAGAAGAGAGACGGGCGGCGAAGCTGCCATTCACGAAAACAAACCGATGACATTGCATGCCGCCGAAATAATGGGGGCGTACTGTTTCCTCTGAAACTGTGTCGCTGCCACCAGAAATTACGTTGAACCTTGCTTTGGCAATAGGCGCAACATTGGTAAAGCGCCACTCCTCATCACGAGTCGTTGGAAACCCGCGTTCGGCAAACTTTTTCATCGCTGAAGACCTCAGAACACCAAGCCCGTTGGAACCGGATTTCTCCAGCGCTTCAAATTGAGTTTCGTACCACCTCATAGTATCAGAACCGCTATTCCCTGTTTTCATTGCTTACGCTGTTACTCCCGCTTCCGCCCGGAGCCAATCGTATCCCTTCTCTTCAAGGGTCAACGCCAATTCCTTGCCACCCGATTTTACAATACGTCCGTCAAGAAGCACATGCACAAAATCCGGAACGATGTAATTGAGCAAGCGCTGGTAGTGCGTAACAACAATCGTTGCGTTGTCTTTGCTCCGAAGGGAATTCACGCCATCCGCAACAATGCGAAGCGCGTCGATGTCGAGGCCGGAATCCGTTTCATCCAGGATCGCCAGCCGCGGCTGAAGCACGGCCATCTGAAAGATCTCGTTGCGTTTTTTCTCGCCGCCGGAAAAGCCCTCGTTCACCGGACGATTCAGCAACGTCTCATCCATTTCCACCAGTTTCATGCGCTGACGGATGTACTGGAGAAACTCTACGGCATCGAGCGGGTCCTGGCCGCGATGCTTGCGAAGCGCGTTAAGAGCCGCCTTGAGAAAATACGTATTGGTGACGCCGGGAATTTCCACCGGATACTGAAACGCGAGGAAAACGCCTTCACGGGCGCGCTCTTCCGGATCCATCTCCATCAAATCCTTGCCGAGGAAACTCACTGTGCCTTCTGTGACGTCGTACGCTTCGCGCCCGGCAAGCACCTGGGCAAGCGTGCTTTTCCCGGAGCCGTTCGGTCCCATGATTGCGTGAACCTCTCCGGCGCGGACATTCAGAGAAATGCCGTTGAGGATTTCATTGCCATTGATTGATGCGTGCAGGTTCTTAATGTCGAGCATTGTTGTTTTGATTCCTTGTTGTACTGTTATCCGACACTTCCTTCAAGACTGATACCGAGCAGTTTCTGCGCTTCAACCGCAAACTCCATCGGTAGTTCCTTGAAGACTTCTTTACAAAATCCATTGACAATCATATTCACAGCGTCTTCCGTTGAGAGGCCGCGCTGTTTGCAATAGAAAATCTGATCCTCCCCTATCTTGGAGGTCGATGCTTCGTGTTCAACCTTCGATGTGGTATTCTTGACTTCGATATAGGGGAATGTATGCGCACCGCATTTGTCGCCAAGAAGAAGCGAATCACACTGGGAGAAGTTTCTTGAACCTGAAGCATTCTTTGCAATTCTCACGAGTCCGCGGTAGGAGTTGTTTCCGAAACCGGCTGAAATGCCCTTTGAAACAATCGTGCTTCGCGTATTCTTTCCGAGATGAATCATCTTGGTCCCTGTATCCGCTTGCTGACGATTGTTGGCAACTGCAACGGAATAAAACTCACCAACGGAATTATCGCCCTGAAGAATACAACTCGGATATTTCCAGGTAATCGCAGAGCCGGTTTCAACCTGCGTCCATGAGATCCTTGAATTCACTCCGGCGCATTTACCACGCTTCGTTACAAAGTTATAAATCCCGCCGCCCCCCTCCTTGTCGCCCGGATACCAGTTCTGCACGGTGGAATACTTTATCTGCGCGTTGTCGAGCGCAATAAGTTCCACATCAGCCGCGTGAAGCTGATTGGTGTCGCGGATCGGTGCGGTGCAACCCTCGAGATAACTGACGTATGCACTTTCTTCCGCAACGATCAGCGTGCGTTCAAACTGTCCGGTATCAGCCGCGTTGATGCGGAAATACGTTGAGAGTTCCATCGGACAACGCACGCCTTTGGGAATGTAGCAGAACGAACCATCGCTGAAAACGGCCGAGTTGAGCGCCGCGAAGAAATTATCTGCCGCCGGAACAACCGATCCAAGATACTTGCGGATCAGATCAGGATGTTCCTGTACTGCCTCGGAGAACGAGCAGAAAATTACTCCCAGCTCGGCCAGCTTTTCTTTGAATGTCGTTGCAACGGAAACGCTATCGAACACGGCATCAACCGCGACGCCTGCAAGCGCTTTTTGTTCAGCGAGCGGAATACCAAGCTTCTCATACGTCTTCAACAATTCCGGATCGACTTCATCCAGACTCTGCAATTTCTTTTTCTGTTTCGGCGCAGAGTAGTACACCATGTCCTGATAGTCGATGCGCGGATACGTGACGTTCGGCCATGTCGGCTCTTGCATTTCCAACCACAGCCGGTAAGCTTTCAAGCGCCATTCCAGCATGAACTCCGGTTCATTCTTCTTCGCGGAGATCATCCGGATAACGTCTTCACTCAATCCCTTCGGGATCGCATCCGTTTCAATGTCGGTGACGAACCCGTAGCGGTATTCCTTGTTCGTCAGTTGTTCTATTTCGTTGGTTTCAGTGCTCATAAGTTTTCTCGTTCAATCAACGTCTTCAATTATCCTCCACCGGCCGGTTTGGAGCTTGTAATCGGAGGCAACGGCCTCTTCCCAAGTGGAGCAATTGTTTTCCCTGTTGGCACCGCGGCCGGAGTTGGTTTTGGTGCTGCTGGCGCCGGCGTAGAAGCCGCGGGTTTGGGCTGTGTTTCTGCCGCGGGTTGTTCGGTCGTTGCCGCAACCGGAGTCGCAACAGCGGCCGGTGGTGCCGCCGGCTTCGGAGCTACAGGTCTCGGCGCGGCCGGAGCGGACGGTGCTGCCTTTGCCGCGGGAGCCGCGGGTTTCTTCGGCGGTTTTCTCATTGCTTCAAAATGCAGAACCCAGCTCTGCTGATC
>CAZJYO010000236.1:0-4391 GCA_964550275.1 uncultured Chitinophagales bacterium | reverse complement strand
TATGCCTGGCCCGTCGATTCCGGGAACGTCGCGGCGTTTCTTCCGGATGTCAAAGACATGATGTCCGAGTTTGAGCGTCTCTTTGGTGATTACCCGTTTGGGAAATACGGGATGACGTCCATTGTTCCGTTCGGATATCTGGGAATGGAACATCAAACGCTTTCAACGATGAACCGGTTCTATGCAACCAACACACGTGTTGTCTCGCACGAGCTGGCGCATCAATGGTGGGGGGATGTGGTGACCTGCGGAACGTGGGCGGATATCTGGCTGAACGAAAGTTTTGCGACGTACAGCGAAGCACTCTGGCGCGAACATCTCGGCGGCTTTCCCGCGCTCAAGAGCTACATGAAAGATACGCTGGAGCATTTCTTTTTCGGATCGTGGCTTGGGGCCGTGTACAATCCGGTCGGACAGGGCTTCAACTTGTTTGATGACGTTGTGTACAGCAAAGGCGCCTGGGTTCTTCATACGCTCCGCGGAGTTGCAGGCGATTCGGTGTTTTTTCAGATTCTGCGGGCATACCGCGAACGATGGCAATTCAACAGCGCGGTAACGTCCGAGCTTCAAGACATTGTGGATTCAGTTACTGCAACGGATATGAGCTGGTTCTTCAATCAATGGATTTACGGCAAGGGCTGGCCAAAGTATTCGCTGGAACATTCATGGACCGGTGATTCGATCCATGTTATCATCAGACAATTGCAATCCGATACATGGCCGACGTACAGCATGCCGCTGGAGATTCGAGTGCATCATGGAGATTCAAGCAGTTCTTTTGTGCTGATGGACAGTGTGCGAACCCAGTGGTTTTCACTTCCGTTTGCGTTCAGTCCGGATAGCGTCATTCTTGACCCCGATGCTTGGGTGCTGAAACAGGTTCTTCCTCCCCCGAACGGCGTCGAAGATGTTGTTCCGGGTGACTTTGCCTTATTTCAGAACTACCCCAATCCCTTCAATCCGCGAACGGATATTCAATTCCATCTTTCGCGTTCCGGGCGCGTAACGCTTGAAGTGTATGACCTTCTTGGGCGCCGCGTTGAGACGCTCATGAATGGCGATGTTCAACAGGGTTTACACGTCGCATCGTTTGACGCGACGCCTTTTGCTTCGGGAGTGTACGTTGCCCGTTTGACCGCAAAGGAAGGCGTCCGCAATATCCGAATGTTGTTGCTAAAGTAACCCTCACCCGTTACTTTGTTCAAAGCGAACGCAACCCGTTTGCCTCATCCCGTTCATTACTCACCAGACAGGACGACATGAAAAGCATCACGAAACATCCGAAGGGACTTGCCACGCTCTTTTTTGCGGAGTTGTGGGAACGCTTCAGCTACTACGGTATGCGTGCGATTCTTGTGTTGTATATGGTAACGCCGCCGGTTGCGGGCGGACTCGGTTTCGACACGAAAACCGCGGCTTCGATCTATGGTACATACACGATGTCTGTATATCTGATGAGTTTGCCCGGAGGGTTTGTTGCGGACAAGTTTCTCGGCGCAAAGCTTTCCGTGATTGTCGGCGGGATCATCATCGCGTGCGGACACTTTTCCATGGTTTTTTCCGGGATGCCGTTCTTCTACGCGGGATTGGTGCTTATCGCGCTGGGAACGGGCTTGTTGAAGCCGAACATCAGCACAATGGTGGGAAGTCTGTACGAGAAAAACGATCCGCGACGTGACAGCGGCTTTTCGATTTTCTATATGGGAATCAATGTGGGAGCAGTGTTGGCTCCACTGGTGTGCGGATACCTTGCGCAATCGGAAGGTTTCAAGGCGCAGCTTGCCGCCTGGGGTTTTGATCCGAGCATGGGCTGGCATTGGGGTTTTGGAGCGGCAGGAGTTGGAATGATTATCGGACTGACGGTTTTTCTTGCACAGCGCCAGCGGCTGATGAATGTGGGAGAGAGACTTGTTAAAGTAAAATCAGCTGAAGGAACTTCATCACATGCTCCGCTGACAAGCGCAGAATGGAAACGCGTCGGGGCCGTGTTCATCTTTTTCCTCTTCACCATGCTCTTCTGGGCGGCGTACGAGCAGAAAGGCGCCAGCTTAAACCTGTTCGCATACAAGCTCGTGAACACGGAAATCTTCGGTTGGGCATTTCCTTCAAGCTGGCTTCAATCGCTAACGGCATTTTTTGTCATTTTGCTCGCGCCGGTGTTTTCCGTTCTCTGGGTAAAGATGGGTGACCGCCAGCCGTCAAGTCCGGCAAAGTTCACCCTCGGTCTGCTGTTCATCGGACTCGCATACCTGTTGATGATTCCCGCGGCAATGGGTACTGCTTATGGCAAGGTTAGTCCGCTGTGGCTTGTCGGGCTTTACTTTCTTGAAGTGGTGGGGGAAATGTGTTTGAGTCCGGTGGGACTGAGCACTGTTACGAAGCTGGCGCCCGCCAAACTCCTCGGACTCATGATGGGCGGCTGGTTTCTTGCGTCATCTTTTGGCAGTAAGATTGCCGGCTACCTTGCCGGATTCTTTGATGCGACAAGGCCTGATGTACTCACGAATTTGTACGGCGGCATTGCCGTGGGGCTGTTGCTTGCTGCCGGATTGCTCGCTTTACTAACGCCAAAAATACGGCGCATGATGGGCGATGTGCATTGAGCGTGGTTCCCTTGTTGTTCAATGTTGAAATCCGTACTCTATGAATAGAATTCCACGGTTTCTCTTCATTCGGGGAGAATATCATGTTTGACGCTAATGCAGAATTGACCTGGTTCCTGCTCGGGTTCGCCCTCATTGTGAGCGAGCTTGTGCTGCCGGGATTCGTCATGATTTTTTTTGGAGTCGGCGCGTGGGTAACGGCCGCGTGCATCTGGCTGGGCATTGCACATTCCTTCGATGTACAACTCATCATCTTCCTGGTGTCCTCCATTGTATCCCTTGTTCTTTTCAGGAAGCAGGGCAAGGAATATTTTCGGGGCAAAGTATCAGGGGTCATCCGTGATGTCTCCGAGCTGGACGACGTCAAAGGCGAACGCGGCATCGTTGTGGAAGACGTTGTGCCGAATTCGCTTTCCGGTCGTGTGGAATTCCGCGGCACCATCTGGAACGCGGATGCTGACGCAACCATACGCAAAGGGACGCCTGTGGAAATTCTCGGCAGAACCAATCTGACGTTGAAAGTACAACCGCTTCAGGAAAGGGTTTCCTCATGATGGAAGTCAGCACCGTAATCATTCTCGGCATCGTTCTTCTCGTCTTCATTATTATCATGCGTACGGCCCGGGTCGTTCCGCAGAAGACAGTGTTTATCGTCGAACGTCTCGGCAAGTATCACGGGACGCTGGAGGCCGGGTTTCATATTCTCATTCCTTTCATCGACAGGGTCGCGTACAAACATTCGATGAAGGAAATGGTGGTGGATGTCCCGCCCCAGTCGTGCATCACGAAGGACAATATTGCGGTCGAAGTGGACGGCATTCTCTACATCCAGATTGTCGATCCTGTCAAGGCCTCATACGGTGTGAGCGACTACGGATTTGCATCCACGCAACTTGCGCAAACAACCATGCGCAGTGAAATCGGCAAGATAGAACTTGACCGTACTTTTGAGGAACGCGAAAAGATCAATTCTGAAATTGTCCAGGCGGTGGATAAAGCGTCGTTACCGTGGGGGCTCAAAGTGACGCGTCACGAAATCAAAAACATTCTTCCGCCGGCGAGCATCAAGGACGCGATGGAAAAGCAGATGCGTGCTGAACGTGAGAAGCGTGCGCTCATTGCGGAATCGGAAGGCGATAAACAGGCCAAGATCAACCGCGCCGAAGGTGACAAGGCGGAGGCAATTGCAAAGTCCGAAGGCGAAAAGATGAAGCGGATCAATGAAGCCGAGGGCCGCGGACAGGAGATCGAACGTGTTGCGCAAGCCACTGCCAAAGGTATCAGGGAAATCGCCAATGCTATCAATGACAAGGGAGGCGTTGACGCCGTCAACTTGCGAATAGCAGAATCCTACCTGGCGGAGTTTGGAAAGCTCGCGCAGAAGAACAATGCCATGATCATTCCTTCCAACCTTTCGGACGTTGCCGGCGTAGTTGGAGCCGTTGGCAAAATCTTTACGGCGATGAACCAGAAACAGCCGGAAGGAAAGTAACGCTTGATGTACAGGCGCTTGACGCACATCGGACTTGCCATCAAGGACATGAAAAAGGCCGAAGAGGTCTTCGGCAAACTCTTTGGCAAACCCGCGGATCATACCGAAACCGTCGAAGAACAGAAAGTGAAGGCGACTTTTTTCAAAATTGGTGAAGCGGGTCTTGAGCTGCTTGAACCGACAAGCCCCGAATCAACCATCGCAAAGTTTATTGAGAAGCGCGGAGAGGGCGTTCATCATCTCTCGTTCGAGGTAGATGATATCGACGGCGAGATTGAACGTCTCAAGGGCGAAGG
>CAZJYO010000235.1:0-4396 GCA_964550275.1 uncultured Chitinophagales bacterium | reverse complement strand
AGATTGCAGAACGGCTTGCAAAGCTGAATGTGGATTTCCTGTTGTTGGAAACAATGAACACCGTTCGCGAAGCCTGCGCGGCTTCTGCCGCGGCGCGGTCAACAGGCAAGGACTTTGCCGTTAGTTTTGTTTGCCGTCAGGACGGAACGCTTTACAGCGGTGAATCATTAGCCGAAGCTGTGCGGAGCGTCGTGCCATTTGGTCCTTCAGCTCTTTCCATCAATTGTGTGTCGCCCCGATACGTTGGTCCGATTCTCAAATCCCTTCGTTCGCTAACGAATCTTCCGTTGATGGTGTATGGCAACATCGGTCTTCCCGAGGACGAACAGCAAGACGAACGCTTTACGGTTGATGTTCACGCGAAGGACTATGCAGAGCATGCTCGACATTGGCAGAAGGCGGGTGTTTCGGTTGTCGGAGGATGTTGCGGGACAACGCCCGCGTATATTGAGGCCTTAACGCAGACGATCAACAATTCCTAATTTTCAATTCTCAATCAATGATCAGAACGCCCCAAGAATGAACGAGAAGCCCCCAGTTCCGCAAAGTGCAGTCCTTACTGACCGGTTTGTGAGTTTCGCTGTCCGGATTGCTGATATCGTCGATTCATTGCCCGACACAAAAATTGGTTCACACATCGGTTCACAATTACTACGCTCTGGAACCTCCCCGGCTCCAAACTATGCAGAAGCGATTAGTGCGGAATCACCGAGAGACTTCATTCACAAGCTTGGGATTGCCTTAAAAGAATTGAGAGAGACACATGTCTGGCTAAAGATCATCGCGAAGAAAGGACTACTCTCTGACACGGGCTATGAACCAGTGCTTAAAGAATGCAATGAACTGACGGCTATTCTTACGGCCAGCGTTGCCACGGCAAAGAGAAATCTGAGCAACACAGGAAAGTCATGAGGCGACGTAGTTTGCACTGTGATTGGTCATTGTTGATTAGTGAGTGAAAATTGATGAGTAAGGTGCGTCACAAATTCCATAAAGAACTCTTTACACATCGCGGAGGCGGCGACCTTCCGTCCATTGTTGTTGCACAAGACGAACATCTGCAGTCGCGGTTTGTTGTGCAAAAGGTGTTGGAATTGCGCGAACAGGGAGTCAAGTTGGATGACATCGCGGTGTTGTTTCGCTCAAGTTATCTTTCTTTCGATCTCGAAATTGAACTGAACAAAGCCAACATCCCGTTTGTGAAGTTCGGTGGATTCAAATTCATCGAAACGGCACACATTAAGGATCTAGTTGCTTACCTTCGCGTGCTCGACAATCCCCGGGATGCAGTTGCTTGGAACAGGATCCTTCTGCTTGTTGATGGCGTTGGCCCCCGGACTGCAGAGCGAGTCATTGAAGACATCACCTCGCGCCGCTTCAATCCCGGACCCGCAGGCACCACGCAGAGCGTTCAATCGTTCTGGTCGAGCTACAACGATTATCCGGAAGGTATTCGCTCACTCGTCGAGGCAATGAGAACAGTTGCACCGGATCATCTTACCCCCTCGGACAAAATTCAGCAGATCATTAACTATTACCAGCCGATTTTCTCGCGCCGTTACGATGATTTCGTGAAGCGACGTAAAGACCTTGAGATGTTTCAACAAATCACCGAACGCTATCGCTCGGTGAATACATTGCTCGCCGACCTCGCGCTCGAACCGGCAACTGAAAGCGTGACCGATATTACCGCTCCCGGAACCGACGACGAGAAACTTGTTCTCTCAACGATTCACAGCGCAAAAGGACTTGAATGGAATAGTGTTTTTGTCATCTATGCGCTCGACGGGCGCTTTCCCAATACCCGCGCGGCGATAAGTGACGATGCTATGGAAGAAGAACGGCGACTCATGTATGTTGCCTGCACGCGAGCAAAAGAGAACCTCTTCATCACCTATCCGATCAATGTCTATGATAGAGAGACGGGACTTCTTCTTTCCAAGCCATCAAGGTTTGTTTCCAGTCTGCCCGAGAACCTTCTGGAAACGTGGGTTATCGATGAGGAATAGCTTACAGTTGTTGGCTCGTCTCATTCTCTTCCTCTGCTTCGCTTCATCTCTTCCATTTACCTTTGCGCATGCCGGGAAGTATGATTTCAACGAATCCTGGAGGTGGGCGCACTTCACCACGGAATCGGGCCTTCCATCAAACCGGGTTATTCAGATCCTTGACAGAGAAGACGGCGAACCGTGGGTAATGACAAGTGCCGGTCTTGCATGGTTTGACGGCTTTCAATGGAATGCGGTTGATAGTGGAGCCGGGTTTTCGTGTAGTGAACCCGCCCGGTTCGTCGGCATCGTGAACGACAGTGTGGTGATCCGATGCGGAAACCAACTGCTTATTGGTACCACCGGCGGTTTCAGAACAATGATAACCATTGATCCTCAGACGTCGGCCGCCGCGGCAGGTGGTGAGTTGTTCCTCATGAGGAACGGGGCGCTGGATGTTTATCCGACGGGAAGAAGTTCATTTCTTGAACAGATGCGCATGTATACCATTCGGGGAGTCTGGGCGACTGGCTACGACAGACTTTGGGTGAGTACGAACGACGGACTCTTTGTCGCCGATGGAAACACCGCGACATTGAGGCTTCGAATCACGAGAGGTGCGATTAGTATTAGCTCCGTAGCAGAAAACACAAAGGGCACCGGATTGGTCTCCATCACCTATCCTTTTTCAAAGAGGGGATTGTGGGAATGGTCAGAGCAGTCGGCGCCCCGGCTCGTTGCCGGGGAACGGTCGGCAGTCGCGCGTATTCTCGACGTCGGCCCCGAAGGAGACGCGATCGTTTCCTACCATGTCGATGATGTCCGGTTCCGAAGAGCCGGGAAGTGGGAAACTGTGAGTTTTCCACCCCGGGACTTGACGTTCTTTCAATTCCGCTCGAACGGCGACCTATGGGTGGGTACCAATCAGGGCCTCTACCTCTACAGTGCCGCGCCATCCCGGTGGACCACCAGCAAATTTCCATCCCCCGATCCACGGAACTCCATCAATGCCATCATTACCACACGAAACGGTGATGTGTGGTTTGGGACGGGTGACGGCGTCGTCATTCAGAAACCCGACGGAAAACTCAGAACAATCACGGATGTTCTCGGTACCCGGCTTTTCGTTGTGACCGGACTTGCCGAGGACTCCCTTGGCAATGTTTGGATAAGCAGCGGGTCGTCCTTTTCGGGTGCATTCCGATGGGACGGTAGCGATTGGTTCCCGGGAGAAGCGGATTCTCCAACAGACCGCGTCCGTTTTCACGCAATAGAAAAAGACGAGCACGGTAATCTCTGGTTCCTCGGGACAGACGAAGACGAAGATCGTCAACCACCACTTTTTCCCGCCATCTACACATTGGCGGGCAGTCATCTCCGCTACTGGGCAAGGACGCGTGACCTCCCGAATGCCCGTGTTTACTCCTTTGCCGGCATTTCTGACGACGAAAAGTGGTTTGGAACATTCCAAGGGCTCTTTCATTTCAAGGGCGGCCTGTGGAAGCAATATACTACTCGTGACGGACTCAAAAATGACAGGGTGTTCACCATTGCGGTTGATCGCAATCGCCGGGTTTGGTTTGGACACGCAACAACGCCAACAGAAACCGGGCTTGGGTACATTGACGGTGACGACTCTGTTCGCTACTTTTCGACAGCCGACGGGTTGGTGAATAACCATGTCTGGGATATTTGTCCGGATTCATCAGGCACCATTTGGCTTGGTACCGCCGGTGGGGTAGCGTCGTATCGCGACGGTGATTGGACACGTGGTGACGGGCAAGGAGGAATTCCCCATCCGTTTATTTGGCCAGTGTTGCCGGTTTCGAACAGGGTGTATGTCGGAACTCAGGGTGGAGGAGTCTCCTTCCTCGACCGTGACCAGCATGCTGTCCCTCCGCCGCGCGTGATTGCGCGGAAAGCGGTCGTCGAAGGGAACAGCGTACTCATTCGGTGGGACGCGTTTGCTTTTTGGGGTGAGCTCGATCCGGATCAGATTCTCACACGCTATCGAACGAAGACATCGGGTTGGTCAGGATGGGATATCACTCGGAGTATCACGCTCACCGGCCTTCCAGCGGGAACCCATTCCGTCCACATTCAGGCTCAAGGATTGGAGGGCGCTGTCGATCCCGACGGCGCCACGGTTTCGTTTGTTGTCTTGGAGCCGCTTCTCCTGAGGCCATATATTCTCTGGCCGGGCGCCGTGCTGATTCTTCTCAGTATTTCCCTGGCTGTAAATCAATTCGTGCGCAAACGTCGCCATGCCGAGGAACTTAAAAAGAGCGAGGCAAAATTTCGCGCCGTAGCCCAACTGACGCAATCGGCGATCGTCATTCATGATATGCAGAAGATCCTTTTTGCAAACAAGGGAATGGAGAGTCTTACCGGTTGCGATTTGAACGAAC
>CAZJYO010000234.1:0-4404 GCA_964550275.1 uncultured Chitinophagales bacterium | reverse complement strand
GGAAGCATCACCTTCCAGCCGAGGTTCATCAGTTGATCATAGCGGAAGCGCGGAATTGTCCAGCGAATCCACATATAGAACACCAGCATCAATGCCACCTTTACCGTGAAGGTCGCAATCTGCACGATACTCGTTACCATCGGGGAAAGGCCGAAGGATTCAAGATACGGAAACTGCCAGCCGCCAAGAAAGAGCGTCACAATCAACGCGCTGGAGGTGATCATGCTCGCATACTCGGCAAGAAAGAACGTGCCGAATTTCATGCCGCTGTATTCAGTGTGGTATCCGCCGACGAGTTCCGGTTCTGCTTCCGGCAAATCAAACGGAAGCCGGTTGGTTTCCGCAAACGACGCGACGACAAACGTGATAAACCCCATTGGCGTGAGAAAAGCGTTCCATCCAAATCCCGATTGAAGCTCCACGATTTTATCGAGGCGCAGGGTTCCTGCAATCATTATCACCCCGATAATCGAAAGCCCCATGGACAACTCGTAGCTGATCATTTGTGCCGAGGAGCGCAGACTTCCAAGGAGCGAGTACTTGTTATTGGACGACCAGCCGCTGAGCGTAATGCCGTACACGCCGAGCGACGTGAGAGCAAGGATATACAAGACTCCCACATTCACATCAGCGATCATCAGCTTGACTGTGTAGCCGAACAACGTGATGGTATCGCCGAAAGGAACGACGGCAAATGTTACCAACGCAACGGTAATCGAGATAATGGGCGCGAGGGTATGCAGAAACCGGTTGGCGCTCTTCGGAACGATGTCCTCTTTGATAAAAAGCTTCAACACGTCCGCCGGCGATTGAAGCAAGCCGAAAGGACCGACTCTATTCGGGCCGATTCTGTTTTGAATGAACGCGCTGATTCGCCGCTCGGCATAAACAAGATTGGCGACAACCGTGAGGATGACGAGGAGAATCAGCAGAATCTTGATGATCGAGACGACGAGAAATTCCATGTTACGTAACGGGCACCGGGACTGGTTGCTTTGTTGAAAGTGAAGCGCCCTTGCTGCCAAGCTTCCTATACGTCAGCCCTTTGAAACTGTCGATGCGGCTTGTAATTTCAGCAAAGACATCCTCGGAGGTGTTGTACTTGAACTTTGTTCCCATAAGCGTTGCCAGACCGGTGATAATTCTCCAGCTGGGGCGCGCATCGCGCTTCATTCCCTTCGACCATCGGTCAAATGCCGAGCCGAACTTATCAAGGCGGCTCATGGCGAATCCATCGAGCGCGCGATCCTGTTCAATCGTGGCAACCGAGGGGCGAATACGCTGTACCCTTCCCTGGAAATTGGTGAACGTGCCGTTCTTCTCCGCAAAGGAAGACGCAGGAAATACCACATCAGCGAAAGCGGTTGTTTGGCTCTCCACGATCGAGTGGACAACAAGATATTCAAGCTTTTGAAGAGTCTGTGCCCATGCCGCATCAGCGGCGATGTCATCTTCGAGAACGTATAATGCTTTGATTTGCCCTTCACGGATTGCTTTCATGATTCCGGCTGAATCAAGTCCGCCATCACCCGGCCTTACTCCCACTTCCGCGGCGCCAAAAGCATTCGGGGTCTTGTCGGCCCTGAGAAGAATCGCATCTTCGCTCTCCTCACGGAGGTGGCGAACGAAATCAACGTGCTTCGTGCCGAGGATTTCCTTTGCAAACCGTTGCAGAACAAAGTTGTCCTCATTGGTTGCGAATGCAGAACCAAGCACGGCGATCTCCGACTTCTTGAACGTGCGCAACTCGGAAGCTGCTTTGGCAATCGCTTCGTCCCAACCGACTTCTACCGCATGTTCGTCTTTGCGCACCAGCGGCGATTTGATTCTCTTCTCGGAATTCACTGAGGGAAAAGTATTCAACCGTCCTTCATCGCACATCCAATAGTCGTTCACCTGCGGATTGTATCGCGGCGTCTGGCGCAGAATCTCGTTGTTGCGAACCCATGAGTACATATTGCATCCCCGTGCGCAACCCGGGCACACCGTTTCCGTCGAGGACATTTCCCACACACGCGCCTTGAACCGGAAATCACGGCTCGTCAGAGCCCCGACGGGACAAATATCGATCGTGTTCATGGAGTATGGATTATCCATCTGCTCACCGGGGAACGTCGTGAGTTCGACGTGTGTACCGCGTTGCGTGAACGTCAATTGCGGCTGATGCGCGATTTCGTCGCAGAAACGAACGCAACGGGAACACATGATACAACGCTCGGTATCGAGAAGAACATTCGGCCCAAGTTCAACGCGTTTCGGCTTGTGGACTTTGTCTTCTTCAAACCGGCTGTACCCGACACTATGTTTATACGCGTAATCCTGGAGCTTGCATTCACCCGCTTCGTCACAAATCGGACAATCAAGCGGATGATTGATGAGGAGGAATTCCATCACGGCCTCGCGCGCGTTGACCACACGAGGATTCACCGTGTTGACAACCATGCCGTCGGTTACCTGCGTTGCGCAAGCGATGACAAGCTTGGGGAGTTTCTCGACTTCAACAAGACAGATGCGGCAGTTGCCGGCTACGCTCAGCTTCGGATGCCAGCAGAAATGGGGAACTTCGATTCCGTTTTCACGGGCGGCTTCAATGATTGTCCGACTCGGCTCAACCTCGAGCTGTCGTCCGTCTATGGTAACCTTGACCATGCTACGCCATCACCTGTTCGATCGGTGTGTAAGCGAAGCCGAAAGCATCGGCCACGCCTTTGTATGTAATTTTACCGTCAACCATGTTGGCTCCCGGTCGAATCTCGGCATTTTGTTTAATGGCGTCTCTATAACCCTTGTTCGCAATTTCAACTGCATACGAAAGAGTTGCATTCGTGAGCGCAACTGTGGAGGTAAAGGGCACGGCGCCCGGCATATTGGCCACACAATAGTGAACCACGCCGTCAATCACGTAGGTCGGGTTGTCGTGCGTCGTTGGTTTGCATGTTTCGACACAACCACCCTGATCAACGGAGACATCGATAATCACCGAGCCGGTTTTCATGTCTTTGAGCATGTCGCGCGTGACAAGGTGCGGCGCCTTGGCACCGGGGATCAACACAGCTCCGATCGTCATGTCCGCGTGCGATACGGCCTTCTTGATATTGTACGGGTTCGACATCATGGTGACGACATTCTTGGGCATGACATCATCAAGATAGCGAAGCCGGTACAGGTTGTTGTCCAGAATTGTTACGCGCGCGCCAAGTCCTGCCGCAATTTTCGCCGCGTTTGTTCCGACGACGCCGCCGCCGATGATGGCAACATCCGCGGGCTCGGTTCCGGGAACGCCTGCAAGAAGAACGCCGCGGCCTCCCATCGCCTTCTCAAGATATTTCGCGCCTTCCTGCGGGGCCATGCGTCCGGCAACTTCGCTCATCGGTATCAGTAACGGCAGTGAATTGTCTGCCTTCTGGACTGTTTCATACGCGATGGCAATGCAACGCGACTTCATCATCGCTTCCGTGAGTTCTTTGCTTGAAGCGAAGTGAAAATATGTGAACACAATCTGTCCCTGCCGGATCAATCCGTACTCCGGCGGAAGAGGTTCCTTTACCTTCATAATCATATCCGCACGTTCAAAGATTTCTTTCGCGGTGCTGATAATGGTGGCGCCTGCCTGTTTGTATGCTTCGTCGGAAAAACCACTGCCGATGCCGGCCCCGGTTTCGACAAGCACCGTATGCTTTGCGCGGGTAAGCGTCTGTGCTCCTACGGGCACAAGGGCAACCCTGTTTTCGTTGGTCTTAATTTCCTTGGGAACGCCGATAATCATTGGTTAACCTCGCTCATCAATGATGGTCACGTGATAGTGGACGTTTTCGTTCAATTATCTATGAGGGGCGAATGACGATTGTAGAAAGCTCATCTTCCTTAAAAAGCCCCGCGGCAACTTTTTGAATCGCATCCGGCGTCACCGCGTCAATGCGGGAAATAATGGCATCAAGGGATGTAAATGATTCAAAATACAATTCGGAAGTCCCGAGGCGCATCATGCGGCTGGACATATTTTCCAGGCCGAGCATCATTGTGCCTTTGATTTGCGACTTCGTGCGATCGAGTTCTTTCCTGGAGACCGGCTTCGTTTTCAGCGCGACAAGCTCCTTAATGATGAGTTCCTGTGAGCGCTGGATGTTCTTCTTATCGGTACCGATATAGGCGCCGAAGACGCCCGTATCACTCATCATGTTCACGTAGGAAAAGACGCTATACGCGAAACCATATTTCTCCCGGATATTCTGGTACAACCGCGAACTCATTCCCTCTCCGAGTATGGCGTTGAGCACAAGCATCGGATAACGATCCTTGTGATTCAGTCCTGGTGCGATGGCTCCGAGCAACACGTGGGCCTGTGTAATAGGCTTTTGATACTCGATCACTTTGTGAAGCGAGCCGCGTCGCGGACCCGCATCG
>CAZJYO010000233.1:0-4437 GCA_964550275.1 uncultured Chitinophagales bacterium | reverse complement strand
CCGCCCAAGTTTCTCGACGCGACAACACGTCAGTTGGATTTCATGTTGAAGGGGTTAAGGGAAGTGGAACATGCCCTTGCGCCTCTGAAGATTCCATTTTTCCTGCTCACGGGAAATCCGGCGGAGACCGTTGCCGACTTCCTCCGCAGCAACAACGCCGGTATTGTTGTAACGGATTTTTCACCATTAAGAATTCATCGCGCATGGAAAGAGGATGTTGCGCGACAGGTTTCCATTCCAGTATTGGAAATCGACGCCCATAATATTGTGCCCTGCTGGATCGCCTCGGACAAAAAGGAATTCTCCGCTGCAACATTCCGGCCAAAGATTCACCGGCTCCTGCCCACGTTTCTGGATACATTCCCAAAACTCTTGAAAGCAGCAATCCCCTGGGGTACATCATTTCAACAAACAAATTGGAAACGCGCGGCTGCATTCTTGCAGGTCGATTCCTCGGTCCGCCCGGTGGACTGGCTTGCACCCGGGGAGGATGCGGCCCGTTCCACCCTTAAAGAATTTGTTGACCGACGGCTCAAGAGCTATGACTCGGACAGGAACGACCCGACACTGTCTGCACAATCGGGACTGTCGCCCTACTTGCACTTCGGTCACATTGCTGCGCAGCGCGTTGCCCTTGAGATATCAGATGTGAAAACCAGCGCGGCCGCGCGCAATTCCTTTTTGGAAGAACTCATCGTCCGGCGCGAGCTTTCCGATAATTTCTGTTTCTACAACCCCCGCTATGACGACTTCAACGGATTTCCGTCTTGGGCACAGCACACACTCAATGCGCACCGCTCCGACCTCCGTGCTCATACATACACGCGCAACCAGTTTGAGCAGGCAAAAACCCGCGACCCGCTTTGGAATGCGGCCCAACTGGAAATGGTTCGAACCGGCAAGATGCACGGGTACATGAGAATGTACTGGGCAAAGAAGATTCTTGAATGGACGCCCACTCCGGAAAAGGCAATGCAGATCGCCATCTACCTCAATGATACGTATGAACTGGACGGCTGTGATCCAAACGGCTATACAGGAATAGCGTGGAGTATCGGAGGCGTCCATGATCGGGCCTGGGGTGAACGAAGGGTGTTCGGCAAAATTCGTTACATGAACGATGCCGGTTGTGCAAGGAAGTTCGATGTGAAGAAGTACATGGCGTCCATAAACCAACCATCGTTTGAGCTATGAGTACACATGCGTTTTCCCGTAAGCAGTTCGTCCGGCGACCTGTTGAGTCGGTATTTCCGTTCTTCGCGCGTCCGGAGAATCTCGCTCTGATAACACCGCCTTCGCTTGGCTTTACCATCCTGACGCCATCGCCCATTGTCATGCGGGCCGGATTGGTCATTGACTACTCGATCCGGTTAGCGGGGATACCCATTGCCTGGCAGAGCATTATCACCGAGTACAATCCACCATACCAATTTGTTGATGAACAACAACGCGGGCCCTATGCATTCTGGAGACACACTCACACCTTCACGCCACAAGGAGACGGCACATTGCTTGAGGACACCGTGCATTATGCGCTTCCCTTCGGCCCACTCGGGGACTTTGTTCACTTGTGCGCGGTGCGCCACAAACTGAAACAGATTTTTGATTTTCGGGCGGCATATATTGAGCGCCAGTTCACCCAATCTTGAGTTTGGCTTGATTATTCCCCTTACCAATACATCGCGCGAACGATGCTCTCAACGGCAACAACCCGCATAGAAAAAAACTTCCGGCGCAACCGGCTGCTTCAACTATGCATGCTGGTGTATGGAGTTGTCTGGATCGTCGCAGCCATAACCCCTCTTCACCCTGATGATTGGCTGTTGGAGAATCTTCTTGTTTTCATTTTCGTTCCGTTGCTCGCCTTCACGTACAAACGCTTCCCTCTTTCCGATGTTTCCTATCTCCTCATTACCGTGTTCATGATTCTCCACGCCATCGGCGCGCACTACACATACGCCGAAGTTCCGTTCGGTTTCTGGCTGAAGGAAACTCTCTCGCTCAGCCGGAATCATTTCGACAGGATTGTGCACTTCAGCTTTGGTCTGCTCATTGCTTACCCGATTCGTGAGATCTTTTTGAGAGTTGCGAAGGCGAAGAATTTCTGGGTGTACTACCTGCCTCTGGATGTTACCCTTGCCTTCAGCGGGCTGTATGAGATCATCGAATGGTTTGCCGCATCGCTCACCAACCCGGAGCTTGGAGCCGCTTACCTTGGCACGCAGGGAGATCAATGGGACGCTCAAAAAGATATGGGGTTGGCAGCGCTGGGGGCTCTTCTCTGTATGGTCATGACCTTGGCCCTGCACTCTGTCGTTCACCGCAAGCAATCACCGCGTTAGCTTTCTTCATTCCACCGGCAACCAAATCAGAGGCGTGTTAACGATTTGGTAACATTCCGGTAATACTGCCTTAACTCCAGCGAGGTATATTGGCAACGGTCGGCACAGGTGTGCCCGTTCTGCCTTCCCGTCATTGCCGATCCGGAAGTTGTCCCCACCTCAGGACCCAGGCAAGTCCATGAGACGGACAAACAACAGGGGCGGTGTTGACGCACCGCCCCGTTGCAAACGTGAGAACTTGGTGATCTCTTGCAGAGCCAACGGCTCCACTGTTTGCAAGCTGAGTGTACAGAATACGAATTCCATTTTCAAGCCATTACTCTTTGAATGCCATTCCGAAAACCCGTGTCCTCTTTGTGTGTATCCACAACAGTGCACGCAGTCAAATTGCCGAGGCGCTGTTGAATCACTTGTATGGCCGCTCTTTTCACGCTGAAAGCGCCGGATTAAGTCCCGGTGAACTCAACCCGCTTGCAGTGCAAGCGATGAAGGATATCGGCATTGATATCTCACACAAGGAACCTCGAAATGTTTTTGATCTCTTGAAGAGCGGCGCAGTATATGACTACACAATCACCGTGTGCGACGAGGCCAATGGCGACCGTTGCCCGATCTTCCCCGGCGTTCAAGGAGTCCTCCACTGGGGATTCCCCGACCCGGCTGCATTTACCGGGGCGCCGCATGAGCGATTGCACAATGTGAGACGGGTCCGCGAAGCAATAAGAATCCGTTTGACCGATTGGGTTCGCAGTCTTGAGAACGGCGGAGGCAGCGGATGACTATTATTCTCCGTTGCTCAGTTATTCTTCTGGCCTTTCATGTCTTCTTCCGTAGTGATGCACTCTCACAATGGTCTGATGATTCGACCTCAAACAACCCCATCTGTGTCCAGCCGAATGACCAGGAAACGCCGGTCATTGTCCACGATGGTTCAGAAGGCGGGATTGTTATCTGGACGGATAGACGTTCGAGCCCATCCAATGCGGATATCTATGCGCAGCGGTTTTCACCCGATGGCACGCCATTGTGGGAAGCGAATGGAAAAGCCGTGCGCTCCCAGATGTACGACCAGATGCTTCCCAATGCAATTGCTGACAGTGAAGGCGGAGCCATTGTTGTGTGGGTGGACAAAACCGGAGATAACGGAGACATCCTGGCCCTTCGCATCGATTCGCTCGGGGATCCGGTGTGGCTCAACCATGTCATCATCTGCAATGCACCTTCCACCCAGCTTTATCCCGAGATCGCACCTGATGGCATGGGGGGTGCGATCATCGCATGGGTTGACCATCGTTCGGGCGGAGGAGAAATCTACGCTCAACGAATTGATGCAAACGGAACCCGTCTATGGAACATCGATGGCAATCCGGTGTGTACAGCAGATAATCTGCAGACTGACCCGGTGATGGCCGGTGATGGTGCACAGGGCGTCATTATCGCGTGGAGTGACGAACGAAGCGGAGGCAGCGATATCTATGCCCAGCGCCTTGACGCTTCCGGAAACGCGCTCTGGACGCCCGACGGAATCGGAATTGCTGTTCTCCCTGAACAACAAGTCCTGCCATCAGTGATTACTGACGGCAAGGGCGGCGCGTTCATTGCATGGGATGATTGGCGAAGTTCGGATCAACAGATTTACATGCAAAGGGTGCGAGGAGACAGCGTCACTCTGTGGGGAGCGAACGGAACCTTCGTCAGTAACATTGTCGGAAACCAAGTCGGGATTTCCCTCGCAGGCGATTCAGAAGGAGGCGCTGTCGTTGCCTATCAAGACGGACGGGGAAACGGCATTGACATCTATGCCGAAAGAATTGATTCAGCCGGGGTCTCTTTGTGGGACACTGCGGGAGTTCTGGTCGCCGATATTGAACCAAACCAGACCGGACTCTCATTGATTCCAGACGGGACGGGAGGGTTCCTCGTTTCCTGGATGGATGTCCGCAACAGCGCAGGTTGGGATATTTATGCGCAACGTCTCGATTCAACTGGCGCGGCGCTGTGGAGAACAGATGGAATGCCCATAACCACAGCCCCGAGTTTTCAGTCGGCTCACCAGATGTTGGGCGACGGAAATAGCGGCGCGTTTGTTGTGTGG
>CAZJYO010000232.1:3283-4442 GCA_964550275.1 uncultured Chitinophagales bacterium | reverse complement strand
GGCATTCACGCATCTCAACGGCGACAATCTCGCCGCCGGCATAGGCCTCTTCAACATCTTCTCGCGTGTTTGCGTGCATGCGAAGAATGCGGCTGATGCGCTCCTTCTTTCCGGAAATCGGATTATGCACATAGGAGCCGGACTTCAATGTTCCCGTGTACACGCGAAAGTACGTCAGCTTTCCGACAAACGGATCGGTCATAATCTTGAATGCAAGAGCGGTGAACTTTTCGGAATCCGAAACCTTGCGCTCAATGTGGTCCGTCATATTCATATGATGACCGGTCACCGTGCCCTTGTTCAAGTCAACAGGCGATGGCAGATAATCGATAACCGCATCAAGAAGAGACTGAACACCCTTGTTCTTAAAAGAGGAACCGCACAACACCGGAACAATACTCACTTTCAAACAAGCGCGTCGCAGCACCGCCATGATTTCTTTCGGCGTGATGTCTTTACCTTCAAGATATTTTTCCAGCAGGGAGTCATCTTCATCCGCAACGGCTTCAAGCATCTTTGTGCGATATTCACGAGCAAGCGCTTCCATGTCATGGGGGATATTGATGTCCTCCCACTCGGAACCGAGGGTCGAGTCCTTGTACATCCGCGCCTTCATTGTCACCAGATCGATAATGCCGGCAAATATGTCGCCTTCACCGACAGGCAACTGAATCGGAACGGCGTTTGCGCCGAGACGGTCCTTCATCATCTGGACAGCCCCAAGAAAATCAGCGCCAACGCGATCCATCTTGTTGACGAACGCGATACGCGGAACACCATACTTGTCCATCTGTCGCCACACTGTTTCGGACTGCGGTTCCACACCTCCAACAGAGCAGAACAACGCAATCGCGCCATCAAGAACGCGAAGCGATCGTTCCACCTCAACGGTGAAGTCCACGTGACCGGGTGTATCAATAATGTTGATACGGTTGTTATTCCAAAAGCAGGTTGTTGCGGCAGAAGTAATGGTAATGCCGCGTTCCTTTTCCTGCTCCATCCAATCCATGGTAGCCGCGCCGTCATGAACTTCGCCCATGCGGTGCAACACGCCGGTATAGAACAGAATCCTCTCCGTCGTGGTGGTTTTTCCCGCATCAATGTGAGCGCTGATGCCGATATTGCGTGTACGTTCTAAGGGGTCTTGTCGTGGCATAAA
>CAZJYO010000232.1:0-3273 GCA_964550275.1 uncultured Chitinophagales bacterium | reverse complement strand
TTCACCACTTGAAATGGGCGAACGCCTTGTTGGCCTCGGCCATCTTGTGGGTGTCCTCTTTCTTCTTAATGGCATTTCCTTCGCCGGAAGCAGCAGCAAGAAACTCCGCCGCAAGCTTCTGCGACATTGACTTGTCTTTCCGGTCACTGGCGTACGTTATCAGCCATCGAATCGCCAACGCGGTACTGCGTTCCTGGCGCACTTCCGTCGGCACCTGATACGTCGCGCCGCCAACCCTGCGGGCCTTTACTTCCAGCATCGGGCGGGTATTACTTATGGCCTTGCGGAACACATCAACGCCGGCGTTCTTTGAACGCTCTTCAATAAGCGAAAATGCGTCATACACAATCCGACGCGCAAGGTGCTTCTTACCATCCTTCATCACACAATTGATAAATTCCGAAACCAGAAGATCGTTGAACTTCGGATCGGGAATCAGAGGCCTTGTTGACGAATGTTTCTTTCTCACCTGTTCACAACTCTTTCTTGAATATTACTTTGCTCTTTTTGCGCCATACTTGGATCGACCCTGCTTGCGCTCCGCAACTCCGGCGGTATCGAGGGTGCCGCGAATAATATGATAACGGACACCGGGAAGATCCTTTACCCTTCCGCCGCGAATCATAACAATCGAGTGCTCCTGGAGATTGTGACCTTCGCCCGGAATGTACGCAGTTACTTCAATGCCATTGGTCAATCGCACGCGCGCGACTTTCCGAAGCGCTGAATTCGGCTTCTTCGGTGTTGTCGTATACACGCGAGTACACACTCCGCGTTTTTGCGGGCATGAGTCCATGGCCGGAGCCTTACTCTTCCAAGTAGGGCTTTGCCGGCTCCGTTTGACGAGTTGGTTAATAGTCGGCACTACATCACTCCATTAGATTGCAAAGGGGGTGAACAGACCAAAAAGCGCTTGAGCAAGCTGAATAAGGTAATAAAAGGTGCAGGTAAAGTCAATACAATGACTTATACTTTTACCCGCACCCGTGATTTTTTCTCCGGTTGATCGGCTTTTTCATCCGTCGTCTCTCCGTTAACAGCTTCACCCTCAGTCGTCACCAAGATATCCTTGAATCGCTTCAAGCCGGTGCCCGCCGGAATGAGGTGTCCCATAATGACATTTTCCTTTAATCCGTACAGATTATCGACTTTTCCTTCAATCGCCGCGTCCGTAAGCACCTTCGTGGTCTCTTGGAAGGAAGCGGCGGAAATAAAGCTGTCCGTTGAGAGAGCCGCCGACGTGATCCCCAAGAGTACCGGCTCTGAGGTTGCCGGCTCCGCATCTCTGTATTCGATCACCTTCTTGGCCTTTTTTCGAAGGTCGCCATTTGTCTCGCGAACCTTCTTTTTTGAACCGATTTGGCCATTTCGATACTTGGAATCACCCTTGCTTACGATCACCACCTTATCGCGAAGCGAGTCGTTTTCCCACTCAAACTTCAGCTTATCAACGTAGTCACCCTCAAGGAACTTCGTATCCCCGGAATCAGCGACGCGCACTTTTTGCATCATTTGTCGAACGATGATTTCAATATGCTTGTCGTTGATCTTCACGCCCTGAATACGATAGACTTCCTGGATTTCGTTGACGAGGTACTCCTGTACGGCGCCAACGCCTTTAATCCGCAGAATATCATGCGGGTCAATGGCTCCATCCGATAAACGTTCTCCGGCGCGAACGACATCGTTCTCCTGAACCAGAACGTGTTTTCCAAGAGGAACCGCATAACGCCTGACATCTTTCCCGTCATGGCTTGTCACAACAATTTCACGC
Organism: uncultured Chitinophagales bacterium; assembly: GCA_964550275.1. Classification (GTDB taxonomy): domain Bacteria; phylum Bacteroidota; class Ignavibacteria; order UBA10030; family UBA6906; genus CAZJYO01. The sequence continues at coordinate 1,499 of CAZJYO010000232.1, read as the reverse complement.
GAGCCTCGTTTCTGCGCGCCAAACGAAACCGTGCCGTCAATTTCGGAAACAACCGCAGGATCGCTCGGGCTTCGCGCTTCGAACAATTCCGTCACACGCGGCAAGCCACCCGTAATGTCGCGGTTCTTGCCAATGTCGCGTGGAATTTTCACGAGCACGGTTCCTGCGCCAATCTCCTGTCCGTCATCAACAACGAGGTGCGCACGCACCGGGATGATGTAGGGATTTGCAACCTTTTGACCGCGTTTGTCCACGATCATGATATTCGGGCTTAACGATCTATCGCGCGAATCAATAACAACCTTTTGAATGTGCCCGGTCTGCTCATCAGGCTCTTCGCGGTAGGTAACATTCTCTTTCAGATCCTGATACTTGACAAAACCTGCATGCTCTGAAATAATCACCGCGTTATACGGATCCCATTCATAGATGATTTCGCCTTTGACAACCTTGGCCCCATCCTTCACGGTCATTGTTGCGCCGTAAGGGACATCGTATTTCGTGAGCATACGATTGTCTTGATCGAGCACGTTTACAACACCGCTTCGGCCGGACACAATGATCTTGGTTCCGTCATCGTCAGGCACTTCAATCGACTTTATCCCCTCGTACTGAATGTGTCCATCAAACTTGGACTGAATCTGGGACTGTGAAGCAATCAAACTCGCGGTACCACCGGTGTGGAAAGTTCGCAACGTCAGCTGTGTGCCGGGCTCGCCAATGGATTGTGCCGCAATGATTCCAACGGTTTCACCCGATTGAATGAGCTTTCCGGTTGTCAGGTTCCTTCCGTAGCACAAAGCACAAACACCGCGTTTCGCCTCACACGTCAACACTGAGCGAATCTCAACAACTTCAATGGACGTTTCTGCAATTCTGTTTGCCTTCTCCTCATCAATGAGTGCGCCGCCGGAAACAATCAGATTGCCGGACATCGGATCGATGACATCATGAACAGCAACACGACCAAGGATTCTCTCTGCGAGAGGTTCTTTGATATCCTCCCCTTCCTTCAACGCACCGGTCACAACACCGCGAATGGTGCCGCAATCTTCCATCGAGATGACTGCGTCCTGAGCGACATCAACAAGACGGCGCGTCAAATACCCCGCGTCGGCTGTTTTCAGCGCCGTATCAGCAAGACCCTTGCGCGCGCCGTGTGTCGAAATGAAGTACTCAAGAATACTGAGACCCTCGCGGAAGTTTGCGATGATCGGGTTTTCAATCAATTCACCCGTTGCGCCGGAGAGACTCTTCTGCGGCTTGGCCATAAGACCGCGCATGCCGGCCAACTGTCGCACTTGCTCCTTCGAGCCTCTTGCGCCGGAGTCAACCATCATGTACAGGGAGTTAAATCCGCTCTTTGAATGTTGTAGCGACTCGAAAAGGCGCTCGGCAACGCGCGTTGTCGCACGCGTCCAAATGTCAATCACCTTGTTGTAGCGCTCGCCGTTCGTGATGAAGCCGCGCTGGTATGGCGTGTGTACTTCATCCACGTT
>CAZJYO010000231.1:0-4513 GCA_964550275.1 uncultured Chitinophagales bacterium | reverse complement strand
GCGCGAGTATCAATGTGCAAATGACCTCAACGGAAGCCCCGAATGAGCGTCGGAATCCTGCGGTGGATGACCCTTATTTCGAACCGATGTACAAGGCATTGATCGCGAACTATAACCAGGCAAGGCAATGGAGAAGAGTTGAGGCGCGATCTGTTCTGCGCGGACCCGATCCAACACGCGATTGGTTTGAAACGGGGAGAACATACTATCGCATCAAGATAGCCGAAGACGGATGGTACAAGGTAACTTTGGATGATCTGGCCGCGGCGGGAGCCAACACTGCGGAAATGGATACCGCCTCCGTCAAAGTTTTTGCCCGCGGGGTGGAGATTCCTCTTGTGGTTCGTCCGGATTCATCGGTCGAGTTCTTCGCGGAGAGAAACAGTGGTGATTCCGCGTACATAGATTTCTATTCCGACACAAGCCACTACTGGCTGACGTGGGGCGGTACACCGGGAAGAAGATATCGCGGGGTTGCGGTATCTTCACCGGATACGCTCACGATGCGTGGCGCTTTCGTGACAAGACATTTTGAACAGAACATCGGCTACTTCCAGGGTACGACGCAAACGGAGATCATTCAGAACGGACCAATCGCCGGAGAAGGGTGGAGGTGGGATTTGTTTTTCCCGAATACAAATCTCACAAAGAATTTTTCACTCGACAGTCTTTTTGCAGGGGGAGACACGTTGGCCAGCGTTCGCGTTCGCTTATTTGGAACCACGGTGGATTCACCGGGACTTGATCACCGGGCGCGGTTCTGGATCAACGATTCGCTTGTCGGAGAAACCGGCTTTCAAGCGCGGACAGGCGAGACATTTTCATCGCTGTTTCCCATGCGATGGCTTGTGGGCGGAACGAACCGGTTGAGAATACAATCCATTCCGACGGCGAACCCCATCAACCAATTCTATCTTGATTGGTTTGAGATTGACTACGCGCGAAAGCTCTCCGCTGTTTCGAATCAACTCCTCGTTGACTTGCCGGTGTCTCCGGTTTCTATGCCGTTGGTGAAAGCATCCGGATTTGCGTCACCTTCTATCGAAGTGTTTGATACCGATGCCGGGCGACGGATTTTGGGTGGAGTGGTTTCCGGTGATTCTCTTTCGGACTATGCGATGACGTTCAGCGATTCGCTGGTTGTTGCGCGGAAGTATGCCATTGTCGGTTCTGCAAACCCGGTTCCGTCATTGGAGGCAAAGCAGTTTAACGATATTCGCATGAACCCTTCAGGGGCGGATTACGTCATCATCACTCACCGGAATTTCCGAAGTTCCGCGCAACAACTCGCATCGCACCGCCAGACACAGAACGGAGTTCGCTCCTCCGTTGTTGATGTGCAGGATATCTATGATGAGTTCAATTATGGCGTTGAAAACTGGACAGTCCTGAAGGATTTTCTTGAATATGCTTACCGCAATTGGACTGCTCCAGCCCCGTCAAACCTTGTTCTCTTTGGTGATGCGTGTTGGGATAATCATCGTTATCTCGCGAGCACCATAAAGAAAAACTTGGTTCCCGCATATGGCCTTCCTGCCGGTGATAATTGGTTCGGCTGCTTCGATTCTGCGACGCAGGTGATTCCAAGTCTGCTTATCGGAAGGCTTCCGGTTGAGGATTCCATTCAGGCCCAGCGGTTGGTCTCAAAACTGATGGGATATGACGGGTATGAACTGGAAGAGTGGAACAAGAACTTCCTGATGATCACGGGCGGAACAACACCCGGAGAGCAGGCAACGTTCAACAGCCGCTCCGAGGCGTCGCTGAACGCGTATGTTCTTCCCCCTCCGGTTGGAGGTTCCGCGTTGCGCGTGTACAAATCAACGGATGCTGTTATCGATGGCGAAAACAAACCCTTGCTGCGTTCACTGGTTCGGGACGGTCTCGTGTTTATGAATTTTCTCGGACATTCAGGCGGAAGAATCTGGGGGGTCGACATCGGAAGTCCTTACGACCTTGAAAATACCAACGGGAAGCTTCCGTTTGTTTCATCAGTGAGTTGTAATGTGGGCGCTTTTGCCGAACCGTCGAACAATGTTTTGGGCGAGGACTTTGTTATTGCCGACAACCGGGGAGGCATTGCGGCGTGGGCATCATCGTCTCTCGGCTACCCGACTCCGGGTTGGCTCCTGATGAACAATTTTCTCATGGCTGTTACTTTGGATTCAATGAGAGAGTTTGGTGCATTAACGAGTTCGGCTCGTTACCGGTTATGGCAGGGTTCGCCCAATGATCCGATCATCACTGCAATGGCAAATTTGAATCCGCTTCTCGGCGATCCGCTCTCTCGTCTTGCCATTCCGTTGATTCCGGATTTTTCCGTGTCTTCATCTGACATGAAACTTGACCTCTCTGTCCCAACACCCGTTGACTCTGCATTGAATATCCTTTTGAGGGTGCATAATTGGGGCTTGGTTCCAACAGACAGTGTTGATGTCCAGATAACAGATGCATATTCAGGGGAGATGCTCCCCGTTGCCACGGTTCGTATTCCGCCCGTTCGCCACAGGGATTCCCTGGCTATCCCATGGAATGCCTTGGACAAGGTTGGAAGACACACTCTCATTGTCTCGATGGATCCTGAGAATACCGTTGTAGAAATTAATGAGTTCAATAACAGTGCTTCGACGGATCAGTACATTTATGCAAATTCATTGGCAGTGGTGAAGCCCCTGAACAACCAGGTTGTTCCTCCGGGACAGGTCACTCTTGTTGTAACGAGTCCGTCCGGCAGGGATTCAGCGGGGTTTCAATACTATTTTGAATTGGACACTGTTCCGACGTTTGATTCGCCATTCCTCATTACTTCCGGTCCCGTGCTCCCGTCAACTGTAAAAGGAGAGTGGCAAACGCCGTCGCTTGGTGTGAACCAGGCCTATTTTTGGAGGTCCAGAACAGCTGAGGACACGCTTTATGGGAACTGGGTGGTATCCTGCTTTTTGGCATCCATCGATGGTCCTGCCTTGCCTGAAATTCGTTTGAAGGAGTCGTCGGCCAAGCAATTCAGTAGAGATGTTTTGAATCAAGCGATGCCTACAGATTCAGGTGTTACAATAGCTTCTACCGAACCACTTCAACTTTTTTGTCGGTCTCTATCCTATCGGGCGAACCTCAATTGGGACTATTACAGTATCATCCGCGTGAACAGTCAGACCGTGAGCGGCTATTGGTGGGTTCTTGGAAGAAGCTTTATGGTGGCAAGGGTGAATGAGTTCACCGGTGAATTTGATTTCCGCGCCTTTGACGTTGCAGGACAAGCTGTTCAATCAGACAGCATGGCAAGGTTTATCAACAATACTCCCACAGGGAATTATCTTGCGATCAGCGTAATCTTTGATGGACGGACAAATGTCAACGAAAGCTTGTACGTAGCTATTGAGTCGCTTGGGAGCACGATGATCCGCTCGGTGACGAACGGAAGGGCATGGGTTCTCATAGGAAGGAAGGGCTCGCCCGCTGCTGTTGTTGAAAGCATGACGAACGACAGCGCGATGGTTTCGATGCAGGTGCCCAATTACTATGGATCGGCGGTCGGCTCGGTTTCAACATTACCGATTTCGATTCCGCAAGGTTGGGATTCCCTGCGCTGGACGCCTCAGACGATTACCGGGGTTACCGACGCTCGCGTTGCAATCCTTGGTGTTCAAACGAATGGTATAGTGGACACGCTGACAACAGTGAGTACGCATAGTCTCGCGGTGAACCTGCAATGGCTGGGTACTCTCACTTCCGGCCCGTCATACGCTTCATTCAAACTCGCGGGTTTGTTGGCAAGCGGTGACGCTTTGTACACACCGGCTCTGAAGGAGTGGCAAATTGATCTTACGCCCGGAGTTGACCTTGCCGTGAGTTCGCAGTCGGTGGGCGGCGCCGCATACCATGTTGAACGAGGTGAAACATTCAATATGCCGGTCACGATCTACAACATCGGCTTTCAGGATGCCGACAGCGCGCGCGTGGTTGTATCGGTGTATGATAAATTCAACAAAGCGCGACCGGTCGCCTATGCAATGGCTGATTCCATTCCGGTCAACGGGTCCAAACTCGTAACGGTCCCGATTGCGACCGGGGATTTTCCCAGATACGTGACGCTTCAGGTTGCGATCAGCCCCTCGAAAAAGCAGAAAGACCTCGTCGCAGAAAACAACCTTGCATATTTTGATCTTGATGTTGCCGGTGTTGCGTCATCGGGTCTTCAAATATTTGCCGACGGGCTTCAGATCATGGATGGAGATCATGTTTCGCCTGCTCCTACTATCATTGTTCGAAGCGGGGGCGTTGAACCGGGGGCTGTGTACGGACTGGAGTTCTTCGTCGATGGAATGCCTGTTTCTGCCGGAGGCCATTCAGCGAACGGATCAAGGTCATCGCGAGTGGTCTCGAAGGAGGGGGAGATGACATTCATGCCCCATCTTGCCGATGGTCGCCGCCATCTCGAATCCCGGTTGATAATGCGGACGGAGTTTGGCGAAGCCGATACCGCGCGCGTTTCCTTGTTTGTGTCGGTCAGCCA